>DATCZF010000222.1:0-7876 GCA_036526055.1 Woeseiaceae bacterium | reverse complement strand
AAGCCGGCCTGGACCCCGGCTACCTTGCGAGGCTGCTGCGTTTACACCTGGATGGCGAAGTCATCGCTTTTACCCGTGATCGAGGTGAAAAACTCGAGCTGCGGGTCAAGGGGCCCGACCGCGATTCCAGGACAATACACTCGGTACTCGATGATCCGATCATTCTTCCGGGCGGTGGCACGACAACGTTTCGCGCCCTGGCTACCACGGAAAGCCGAACCGCTAGCGGCATGATTCGCCACTTCAACTTCCGTCGTTCGATTACCGTTCAGGCAGAACTGGACGCCGAAGTGACGGATACCATTGCTGCCAATAAGGCCATCGACGACGCGTGGAGCAAGGTGAAGGCTGAGTTTCCAAACACCGACCTCGATTATTCCGGCGCCTTTGACGACGTCGATGAATCACTCGATGCCATGTGGGGCCTGTTTCTTTTGGGCCTGGGACTGATTTACCTGATTCTGGCGACCCAGTTCCGCAGTTATTTCCAACCGCTGCTGATCCTGGTGACCGTTCCGATGGCCTTTACGGGGGTCGTTGCCGGCCTTTTCTTTACGGGCAATCCGCTTAGCCTTTACACGCTTTACGGCGTGATCGCGCTGACCGGCATTGCCGTAAATTCGGCCATCGTCCTCATCGATGCCGCAAATACGCGCATTGCGGCGGGCATGCGCCCTTTACATGCGACAGTCTATGCAGGCCGCAGGCGAGTCATTCCGATTCTAATGACATCCCTGACGACTATTGCCGGACTGTTCTCGCTTGCCGTCGGTTTGGGTGGCAAATCCCTGCTCTGGGGACCGGTAGCCTCGAGCATAGTCGCAGGGCTTGTCGTTGCCACGGTGTTGACCCTGTTTATAGTACCGGTACTCTACCGCTTGTTTATGAAAGGCCAGGCGCCATCTGCAAGAAGGGTTAGCCCGTCAAAAACTGAGTAGATCACCTTCAGGAGTACATTATGCTGCGTCGCTACTTGATTCTCGCTTTCCTGCTGCTGGGCATATCCCCGCTTGCTTACACAGCACCCGACACCTTGCGCGTGGATTTTATTCATAGCGGCAATCGCGATATGGAAATGTTCAGCCTGGAGCAAGTCGTTCGCGAATCGCTGCCCTGGCCCGGCAACATGCATCGGCCTATCGACAAGACGTTGCGTGGCAAGTACGTCTTCGAAATCTATGACGCAAAGAGCAACGAACTGCAATATTCACGCAGTTTCAGCAGCATTTACGGCGAATGGGAAACCACCGCGGAATCCCGTTCGATGAATCGCAGCTTTCACGAGTCCGTGCGCTTGCCGGCTCCCGAATCCCCGTTCCAGCTGGTTCTCAAAAAGCGTGATGCGGCCAACCAGTTTGCCGAGATCTGGCGCATCACCATCGATCCCAACGACATGCTGGTGCACCGCGAATCGGCACCCTACCGATCCCAGGTCATTCCGATCGAGGTGAATGGGCCGTCCCCGGACAAGGTGGACCTGCTGATTCTTGGTGATGGCTATACAGCGTCAGAGCACGCCCGATTTGTGGAGCGGGCCAGATCCCTGGCAGCGGTGCTGTTCGCAACGTCCCCGTTTCTCGAGCGACGCGAAGACTTCAACGTCTGGGCACTGGCACCGGCTGCTGCCGAATCCGGAGTTTCCCGGCCATCGACGGGAATCCATCGCGACTCGCCGCTGGGAACGACCTACGATGCTTTTCGCAGCGAACGCTATGTATTGACGTTCGACAACAAAAAATGGCGGCGCGTGGCCTCCTCCGCGCCTTATGAATTTGTCGAAATCATAACGAACACCGAAACCTATGGCGGCGGCGGCATTTATGGGCTGTTCAGCACCGCGGCAGCAGACAACGAATGGCGCGATTACCTGTTCATTCACGAATTCGGCCATCATTTCGGCGGCCTTGCGGATGAGTACTACACCAGTGACGTAGCGTATGAACCGGAGACCAACCCCATCGAACCCTATGAGCCTAACGTGACCGTACTCGCCGATCCCGAAAACGTGAAATGGAAAGCCCTGGTCACGCCGGGAACGCCGCTGCCAACGCCGTGGCCCAAAGAGGCATACGACGCGTACGCGCGCGATTACCAGGCCCGCAGGACGGCAATTCGGGAACGCAACGGCCCGGAAAGTGAAATGAATGCGTTATTTGACGAGGCCCGGGACTTTAATGCTCAGCTGTTCTCGACGGCACCGTACTCCAGCGCCGTCGGGGCATTTGAAGGCGCGGGCTATGCGGCCGAAGGCAAATATCGCCCCACGCAACAATGCCTGATGTTTGACCGCAGCATGGCGTTTTGTCCGGTTTGCAGTGCGGCGCTGCATGAAGTGATTGACGAATACAGCCGGCCCTGAGGAATAGCTTAGTCTTCGCAGATCGCATCCGCCTCGATCTCGACCAGCAGCGCTGGTGAAATCAGGCGGCTGACTTCCAGCAAGGTCGATGCGGGACGCACCGCAGCAAAAAACTCATTATGGGCGCGCGCAATGGCCTCCCACTGGCTGATATCGGTCGTAAACACGCGAGTTCGAATCACATCGTCGAGGCTCGCTCCGGATTTCTGCAGCGCCGCTTCGATGATTTCCAGGCACTTAACGGCCTGCAAGTACATATCGGCTCCGCCTAGCGCCTCTCCGCCGGGGCCGACCGCTGCGGTACCGGATACGGCGATATACGGCCCGATGCGCACCGCCCGGGAATACCCGTGGATCGTTTCCCAGGGTGCCCCAGACGAAACATTGCGGCGCCTCGAGTTATGGTCGGTCATTTGCTACTTACCTCTCGAATTCGCATTAATTATATTATTTAACTTATTCTTTTTATTTGGCTTATAGAGTCTATTACTGGTCAGATCAGGCCTGACTAACCGCCACCAGCCGGCCGATCCCAGGCAATACACCCCCATCGCAAAGGCGACAGGAAGTGTCTGCGGCAACAGGCCTGCCAGCCAGGTCGAGGCAAATACCGCGGGTGCAATCAGCAACAGGCGCCATGATTCGAACCAGATTGCGCGCTCTCTGCCCTCGGAAATGAGTCCGAAGGCGTAAAGCGAGGCCCACAACAGCAGGCTCGGCCAGATAATGGCGGCAGGACCCTGCTGGCTGTACAGGTAGCCGATCCAGAGTCCCCAGCCGGTCACTGCGATGAACTGGACCAGCAGGTAGCGCTTGACCGCTGGCGTAATGACCGGATCGAATTTGCGAAACTCCGCGATCGGCATATTGGTTTTCGGGTATTGGGCCGCAACGTCTGCCGGTCGCCAGCCAGTGCGGCGAAACCAGATGCCGATTTTGTCGCGCCAGCGGCGCGTCCTCAGGGCGTCAAACCACAGGTAGGCATAGACCTGGACATTGGCCCAAAACGGGTTCCAGTTGGCCAGTGGTTTTCGCACGCCGAAGACCACGGGTTCCTCGTCGCTTTCCTCCTCAAAGGTACCGAACAGCCGGTCCCAGAGGATCAGGATGCCACCATAATTCTTGTCGATATAGCGCTCGTTCTGCGCATGATGCACACGATGATTCGACGGCGACACGAACACGCGGTCATACCACCCCAGCCGGTCAATGTGGCGGGTATGGACCCAGAACTGGTAGATCAGGTCGATGGCATTGACGGTAATGATGACTTCAAGGGGAAAGCCAATGACGAACAGCGGCAGGAAGAAAATCCAGCCAAACAGGAAATCGGAACTGGATTGCCGTAGTGCGGTTGAAAGATTGTATTCCTCGCTCTGGTGATGCACCGCATGTGCGGCCCACAGCACCGAAATCTCATGTCCACAGCGATGTTTCCAGTAATAGCAGAAATCCCAGGCCAGTAAGGCAAGCAGCCACAGCATCAGTCCTGTCGCCGAGAAGTCAAACCACGCGACATCCATCTCGAACACGGCCAGGTGTTGCAGAAAAAGGCCGTAAATAGCGACCGGAATCAACCGGGTGAAGTAGCCGAATGAGGTGCTCAAGGTCCCTGCACTCAGGCTGTTGATCGCGTCATTCACCCTGTAGTACTGCGTGCCGCGGACGCGGTCCAAGACGATCTCGAGGACCAGCGCCAGCAGAAAAAATGGCACAGCAAGTGCGATCAGGCTCATTATTCGGTTATTCCGCGTACAGAGAACGGGCATTTATTAGGCACGAAACAGGCGCATCGAGTAAAGCGTTTGCGGTAAAGTCGCGTATCGCCCAATTTATCGCTGAGCCATGAAGATGCGAAGCCACGAGGAAACCATTGTTCTGGAAGAAGCTGTTCGCATACTGGCGGAAGGCTTCGCGACCCTGCCGAGCGCTGAGGAATCCTTTGACTTCGAGGCTATTGGCAAGGTGCTGGCGGAGACTGCTGCAAGACTTCAGGATAACTACCCTTACCAGCATCCCCTGTACGCGGGCCAGATGCTCAAGCCGCCTCATCCGGTAGCACGCCTCGCCTATTCGCTGGCCATGCTGATCAACCCGAATAACCACGCCCTGGACGGCGGCCGCGCGAGCTCCGCCATGGAAAAGGAGGCCGTGGCGCAACTGGGCGCGATGTTTGGCTGGGGCAACGCCCTGGGACACCTGTGCGGCGGTGGAACGATGGCCAACCTGGAAGGTCTCTGGGTTGCAGGCAAGAGCCGGCCCGGCACAACGATCGTCGCGTCGGAGCTGGCGCACTATACCCATGCGCGGATTTCCGACGTACTGGCGCTTAAATTCGAGTCGGTGCGCGCGGACGCGGCAGGCGGCATGGACCTGGCCAAACTCGAGAAAAGGCTTAACGCCGGGGGCGTTGGCACGGTCGTTGCGACGCTGGGATCAACGGGTGGCGGCACTCTCGATCAGCTCGACAGAATCATCGAATTGCAGCGTCAATACGATTTTCGCATTCATGTCGATGCCGCCTATGCCGGCTATTTCGGCCTCTGCAGCGAAATTGATGCCCGCAGCCGCGAGATTTTCGATGCGATCGAGGGCGCTGATTCGCTGGTCATCGACCCGCATAAACACGGCCTACAACCCTACGGTTGCGGGTGCATCCTGTTTCGGGACCCGGCCGCAGGGAAGTATTACAAACACGACTCGCCATACACGTATTTCAGTTCAGCAGAACTGCACCTCGGCGAAATCAGCCTGGAGTGTTCGCGTCCCGGCGCCTCTGCGGTTGCCCTGTGGGCAACCCAGCGACTGTTGCCGATGACGCGGGATGGTGAATTTGCCCGGTCGCTCGATGCATGCCTGCGCGCAGCACGGAGCTTCTGGACATGGCTCGGCTCCAGCCCCGAGTTCGTACCCCTGATGAAGCCAGCCCTCGACATCGTTCTCTACGTACCTGTCGCCAGGACATCCAGCGCCGCAAGCCAGAGGGCAAGGCGTATCTTTGAGCAAGCGGCTGCCGATGATCTTCACCTGGCGCTGGCAAAGATGCCACGGCACCTCGTCGAGCCGTATTATCCTGGGCTGGAATTCGACACGGATAGCGTAACCTGCCTGCGCTCGTGCCTGATGAAGCCCGCACACGAAGAATGGCTCGAGGAAATTTGCAGGCGGCTTGAGAAGGCTGCGCTGTCTGTGGAACCTGTCGCCTGACTAGTTGCCGTTGACGGCGAAAATCGCTTTCATCAACAGGACGCCAGCAAAAAAAGTCACAAACGCGCCAACGAAGGTCAGCGCCAGGTATAAACAGGCGCCGAAGAGATCATTTCTCTGCAACAGCGTGTTTATCTCCAGCACAAACGCAGACAACGTCGTAAAGCTGCCGCAGAAACCCACGGCAAAGAGCAGGCGATACTGGTCTTCGATCCAGCCTGCCTCATTGAACCACGACGACTGCGCCACCAGCTGCGCAATGATGCCAATCAGGAAACAGCCCAGCAGGTTGGTGGTTAGCGTCCCCCAGGGGATCGAGATCGAACCTCGCTGAAGAAATACCGTTAACGCAAACCGAGCCATAGCGCCAGCCGCGCCGCCAATCGCCACGAAGGCATAAGAAAGCGCAACGTGGCCGCTCATTCTCGCTATTGCGCGCTATTGAGGCGTGCCAGCGCCTCCCGGTATTCGCGCTCCATTCGCAATACCAGTTCGCGCGTTGGCAGAATCTCATGCATCGTGCCGACCCCCTGCCCCGCGCCCCAGATGTCCTTCCAGGCTTTTTTGTGCGTATTGCCGGCACTGCCGAAGTTCATCGTTGTCTTGTCAGCATCGGGCAGGTCGTCAGGGTTCAAACCGGCATTCTCGATGCTGCCGCGTAAATAACTGCCGTGGACTCCGGTAAACAGCGAGGTATAAATAATGTCGTTGGCGGTACTTTCAACAATCATCTGCTTGTATGCCGCGTCCGCATTGGCTTCCTCGGTTGCGATGAAACGCGTGCCTATGTAGGCAAGATCGGCGCCGATCGCCTGGGCTGCCAGTACATCGTTGCCGCAACTCATCGCACCGGATAACAGCACCACGCCATCAAAAAACTCCCTGATCTCTTTCACCAGCGCGAACGGACTCAGTAACCCGGCGTGGCCACCGGCCCCGGCACATACGGCTATCAGCCCGTCGATACCCTGTTCCGCTGCTTTTCTTGCATGCCGAATATTGATGACGTCGTGAAATACCAGGCCGCCATAACTGTGAACCGCTTCCACCACCTCAGCCGGAGGACGCAGGCTCGTTATGACGATCGGCACCTTGTGTTTCACGCACAGGCGCACGTCGTGCTCAAGGCGCGTATTGCTTGCATGCACAATCTGGTTGACGGCGAATGGCGCCACTGGTTCGTTCGGGTGTCGGGCGGCATGGTTAGCAAGTTCCTCCGTTATCTCTGCCAGCCAATCGTCCAGCAGAGCTTCCGGCCGCGCATTCAATGCCGGAAAGGAGCCGATAATCCCAGCCTTACACTGAGCTTTTACCAAGGCCGGTGATGAGACAATGAACATCGGCGCACCGAGCACCGGGATGCGCAAGCTTCCTTGCAGAGATTTGGGCAAAGCCATTTTCAGTACCTTGTTGAGTGCCGGGGTCACGAAAAATCGCCCGACATGCTAACACAGCAGCCGCAATTACTCGCGCATGAAACTGGCTTCGCAGTCTGCGACCAGGCTGTCGTCCGACGCGCGTCGCGCCTCGCCTTTCAGGACTACAAGCCGCCGCTTTTCGGAGATGAGCGTACTTCGCAGATTTATCGTTTCTCCGACAGTCAGTGCAGAGCGGTAGCGGATTTCGCAACGCGCCGTGTGTGCCTTGATGCCCTTGAGGTATAGGGCATTGGCCATCACATCATCCAGCGCGGCAAATATGATGCCGCCATGCACGGTATCGGCATAACCCACATGGTTTTCGCCGGGTGTGAACGATCCCGTGCAGCCATCACCGCTCAAAGTGAACTTGATCTTCAGTCCGACAGGGTTGTCCGGCCCGCACGCAAAACAGCGTGTAGCCGCCGCGGCCAGTGGATTGGTCATTGTCATCTCGATACCACCAGTAAAGAGGCTAACCGTAACGAGTTACGGACTGGCGGGCAACAGTGAGTGCTCTATTCGTCTTTGATGAATTCCGGATAATCGGGGAACCAGCGATACTCGGCAAAAGCGGCCTCGAGCTCGCTTTCCGTGACCTTGGTTGCAACGCCATCCTCGATGGCCTGCCGCGCGACCGCAAGACCAACGCAACCGGTCGCTTCCCAAAGTTTGCCGATGCGCGGCATGAGAACGCCTTCCTCGATATTCGCATCAGTCAGGAATTCCGCCAGGGCCATTGCCGCCGCACTGATCATGGCATCCGTTACCCTGGTAGCACCTGCCACAATGGCGCCCAGCCCCAGGCCCGGAAAAATAAAGACGTTGTTTGCCTGGCCAATGCGATGTTTCTGCCCGTTCCACACCACATCCTGGTAGGGGCTGCCAGTGG
>DATCZF010000221.1:0-11902 GCA_036526055.1 Woeseiaceae bacterium | reverse complement strand
CCCAACAACGGGAACACGAGAATGAAGATCGGCGTGAATAGCGCCGCGCCGCCGATACCGCTCAGCATTGCGCAAGTGGCGACAACGATCGACACCGGGAACATGAACCAGTAAAGGGTGAAGTCCAACCAGGCTTCCTCTGGTGACTGCTTCGCTATGAAAAGCCGCGAGCGGCGATTCTACCTGAGCGATTCGCCGAGTGCGTCGCTTGCGACCCTGGACGGCACGTCACCACGGGTACAGAACTCGTCGTACCGAAGGATCGAAAGCTCCATTGATCCGAGGCGGCTTGATGCATGCGCAATTTGCTGTCGGTGACGGCGCCCCGGGAATCCGCGCGTCGGTAGTTCGATCGATTCGGATCGCGTTAGAGCGATCCTCACCCTTCGGGCGGCCTCGCTGCGCTCGCCATCCAACCGGTTTCGCGGATTAGTCCGCCCCTGGTTACTGTGCTGGATCGGCACCGTCCCGAGTCGCCTCTTATCAGAGGAAGCCCTCGTGCCGAAAAACCTCGCGCAGGCTCGCTACGGGCATACAGCCAGTCTGCAGGTAGATGCGGTGAAATTCACGGTCCAGCTCGTCTGAAGACAGCTGTTTCGGATTGGCGTCGGCCAGGTCGTTTTTCAGTTCCCAGACCATCCGGTTACCGGTGAGGTAGCTGAGAGGGTAGCACTGCTCTGTCGAGTACCAGTTGAGCTCGGCCTGTACCCGACCGTCGGTAAATCCGGTGGCCGTCTTGAGCAGGCGACCCGCATTCTCGAAGGGGTCATCAGAGTCGAAGACCAGGTCGAGACCGACATCCAGGTAGTGCTTGTCACCGGTCATGAAGTACAGGTCGATGCCCACGCGGGCCACGAGGCGTGAAATCTCGCGCTTGGCGACAAAGCGGACCTCGTCCTTGATGTCGCTGTCGACGTAGCCGGCGTCCAGCATGTAGTCCTCGAGCATCGTGGTCCAGCCTTCGGCGTGCTCGTTGGCATTAAAAATCTTGCGCACCAGGGCGGGCTGTTGCACCGCCGAGGCAAACTGCAGGTGATGCCCCGGTATGCCCTCGTGAATCATCATCGTGCAGATGCCGAGGCGCGTGTGTTCGTCCAGTTCGTCTTTCTTGATCGTCAGGTGCACCATGCTTTTCGCGGTGCCCTTGCGCAGGGCCAGTGGCGGCCACATCGCGCCTGCGGGAATCACCGGCTGCAGGAAGCCGGGTGTCAGCATGATGACCATGTCCTGGTCGTCGGGGATCGGGAATAGCTGCCGGTCACGGATGAAGCGCAGGATCGTTTCCCGTTCCTGGTGGTAATGATCCAGCACGGACGCCGGTTCACCATTTTTAAGTTCCACCGCGTACTCGCGATTGAGAAACTCATGCAGCGTGGCGGCGTCGGTAGCCGGATCGAGCTGGTACTTTTGCACCAGCCGCTGGCGCAGTTCTTCGAGAATCTGCTGAGTCTCTCGTGCATAGTCGGCAGTCATTTGCCGCAGCTGCTCTGGTGTTTTGTCAATCTGCTTGAGAGCCAGCAGCTCCTCGACTTTGTCGATGCCGATGCTGAACCTGTCCGTGGTCGGCAGCCTGGACAGGGCATCGCGGTAAGCCTGCAGGGCGTCATTCACCTGGGCGACCTCGCGCTCCAGCGCCGCGACGTCCGCATATTCCGTTTCCCGGGCCCAGGCCAGGATGCTGGCAAAGAGCTCCGGGATTTCCGACGCCTGTTCCAGCTCGATATCGCGCCAACGCTTCACGGGCGTCGACAGCACGGCCAGCTCTGCTTCCAGGTAAGCCGGTGCCTGACGCAGCCTGGAGAGAATGTCCGCGAGCCGATCTGCGCTTTCCCGCTCATCGTTTACGAATAACTGGAAGATGCCCGCGCTGATGCCGTCTACCCCGTCGGGTTTGCGCCGCCGCTGCAACTCACCGTGGTTCTCCACGGTCTTGAAGAACAGGTCCTGTTGCAGGTAGCGCCTGATCAGGTCCAGGTCCAGCCGCTCGTAAAAATCATCGGCGCGGCTATCGTCGATCTCAGCCAGAAGTTTGCGAGCGTCGGCGACCGACTGCCAGTGGGCGTCCAGGGACGGATCACCGAGGCGACCCAGGTGATCAGGCAGCCCCAGGCCGACGCTGACATCCACATCGGAACGCAGGTGATTGAGGAAGCGTGTGTTCATTTCATCGAGATAATTCATGGCGCCAGTCTAGCGTATTACAGGAATCTCAGCCGGGATTGACAGCCTCAGCGACGCCTACACAAGTCCTGGTGCAGGTTGTCTCCAGACAAAGGACTGGAATTCCTTTGGCGTCTTGCAGCCCGTCTCGCAGGCAATCGACTGGTCGTCGTCTCGAAGCACTGTGGCCAGGCGGAACGGAAAATTACAGGATATCCATCGCTTGTCACGCTGGTCGCTTTCACGCAACAAGGCGTACGGGCTTCCCCTGTTTTGATTCTGATCACACGGTAACTCGAGAATGGCCAATGATCTCGGCAATTGGCAACTCCGACCGCGGGATAGAATGAAATCGCTTCGAACGATATTGAAAGAATTCGAAGCACCCGGAAGCCAGGTGCTTTATCGTCGATGCCAGGGACGAGGACGATGAGTTCGGCATCGTGCTGCTGCCAGGTATCGCGAAGCGCATGGTTGCCAGAAACAAGGCACCGGAGCGGGTCAATATCTATGAAGTCATGTCGAAGCCCGTGGTCAGCGTCGACCCGGACATGGACATACGCTGCTGCGCGCGGCTATTCGAAAACATGGGCCTGGCGCGCGCTCCGGTGATCGACAATCGCAAGGTCATTGGTGTGGTCGGGTATACCGATATCGTGCTGCGTGGCGTTCGCGACCGTCTACTCTGGCAAAGGATGCTGCGCCCGCTGCCATGCGACCACCGACGACAATCCAACTAATTTCCATGTTTTACGCTACGGATGAGATTTGCACGATTGAGTTGTGCATCGTTACTCACGGTAATACGAATCGAACAACGTTCGATTCGGCACCAGGTCGTAAATAAAACAGAAAAATTCACTCGGCACCCTGCGAGCGAAGCCACTTCATGCCGTCGTACAAAATGACAGTCTTGCCGATTTTTCGCTCCTGGCCAGCAGACGCCAAAGTCCACTTGCAGAAAAAGTTTTACGCTTGAAGCAGCGCGAAATCTCCGCTCAGGCACTGCCTGTTGCGTGGGTAGTTCGGTGACAGTTACCTGTTTTCCCTGACTGCCTGCAGCAAGTCAGTCGCCGACAGACGGATCCGGGTGTTCGGATTGTGGTAGGTGAATGCGATCTTCCCGTCGGCGGTGACAAGGAAGATGGACGGCAGCGGCAGCGCATCGTGTCTGTCGATCGAAGAGTCGTCCAGGTCCCAGTGTTCACGAGACCGGTAACGCGCCAGCGTCTCATCATCCAGAACGTAAGCCACACCGAAAGCGGAGGCGGCGTTCAGATCGACGTCGGAAAATAACTGGTAGTCGAGACCCTCGATCGCCAGTTTGGTTTCCGGCGCGAGGCTCGTGTACAGGATCTCCGGTCTGTCGCCGTTCGGGAAGATGACATCGACGTCGAGATCCTCGATGTCCTGGATCACGGCCGCCATGTCGCGCAGCTGCTCGTTGCATGCTCCGCACCACCCGCCGCGGTAGAAGATGATCAGCGTCGGTCGCTGTAACCCAGCCGGGTCGAAAGTCCAGCCGGAACCGTTCTCACGGTATACCGTGAACGTCGGTGCGGCGGCGCCGATTTGCAGCGGCTCGATGTCATCCAGCTTCGCGGCTATTCCCGGATCCCCGAGCACCGGGCGGACGAAGGTTAACATCGCGACCGCGATCAGACCCGCTGCAGGAGAACGCCATATGCTCATGCTCGAACGTTAGCACGCTGCGATTGCTCGGTCGAACGACGCGTGGTCAGGGTGAGAATTGGGTTATCCATCAATCACCTCTCCCGGCAGGGGGCGGGGCGGTGAGAATAGTGCACGTCCTGAATCAGTCGCGACAGGTGCCGAGGGCAGGGGTGTATCTGATGTGAATTACAGCCGGTTTCGATGCCTTGAGTGCTTCGAGTTGCCAGTTATCCCGGATTGGCTGTTCACTGGGCCGATTGAAAACCCCCGATCTGTCTGCTCGATCCTGCCCTCGCCGAGAAACACAAATACAGGACACCTCAAGCGGGGTTCGCACCTGACGCCAGTAGCCGACATCCAATTTCGATAGATTCGCGCCTGCGGCGCTAAAACCTTGTTAAGGCCCTAACGAGAAACATCTTGTTACACGATTTTCAGTGCCCCGGCGTTCCGCGCGCACTATTGTATTTTCAATGTAGCTAAGAAATGCGGATATGATAAAAAACAGGAAGTTGCTGCGGGCTCGCTGAGATTTGCATGATTGAGCTGTGCACCGCCATGCACGGTAATACGAACAACGTTTTAGTCGGCGCGAGGTCGTGAATGAAACAGAAGCGTTCACCCGGCATTCTGCGAGCGAAGCGTTTGGCGAAAGCGCACGATGGTACCGCCGGGGTCCAGTTTCACATCACGCTGGAGGACGTATCAAAACAAGTCAGAAGGGAGATCCGATGCGCTTTGCATTTGCACTGAAACTAACCGTCCTCGGCCTTACAGCCAGTCTTCTTGGTTGTGGCTCGCCGGATGAAGGCGCCCCGTCTTCGACGGTTGAGCAGCCTGTGGTTGCCGATGCCGTTTACTTCAACGGCCGAATCATCACCGTCGATGATGACAACCCGAAAGCCACTGCCGTTGCAATCAAAGACGGCAAGATCATTTATGTCGGTGATGTTCGTGGCAGTAAGCCGCTGATTGCGGAATCGACCCGGCAAATCGATTTGCAGGGAAGAACTATGGTGCCCGGCTTCGTTGATGCGCACGGGCACGTGGTGAGCGCGGGAATTCAGGCGGCGAGCGCCAACCTGTTACCGATGCCTGACGGCGAGGTAAATAGCTTCGCCCAGCTGGTCGATACCTTGAAGGCCTGGGAGGAAACCGAGACGGGTGCCGAGTTTGTTGACAATACCGGGTGGCTGGTTGGCTTCGGGTTCGACGATTCACAGCTCGAGGAGCAAGTATTTCCGACTGCTCAGATACTGGAGCAGGTGAGCCAGGATAAGCCGGTGATGATCATCCATCAGTCGGGTCACTTCGGGGTGTTCAACGGCAAGGCGCTTGAGCTCGCAGGGATTACCGACTGCCGCAAGGAAGTCCCGGGCGGCTCTATCCGTTGCCAGGCAGACGGCCAGGCGCCAAACGGTGTTCTGGAGGAGAATGCATTTTTTGCCGCCCTGGCAGTGTTTCAGGCAGACATAGATGACGCGTATAACCTCGATTTGTTCAGCCAAGGTATGCAGAGCTTTGCCCGCTTCGGCTATACGACGGCGCAAGAGGGCAGGGCATTTGCACCGACGGTAGCGATAGCCGAGGCGAAAGCCGCACAAGGACCATTACCCATTGATGTAGCCCTCTACGTTGACTATACGGCGAAGGATCACCTCAATCAGTCCGCGTACTACAGTGGCAGCGGCTATGACGGCATTGGCTATAACAACGGGCTGCGTATTGCCGGGCTGAAACTGACCATTGACGGTTCGCCCCAGGGAAAGACCGCATGGCTTAGCGAGCCCTACTTTGTACCACCTGAAGGGCAGGATAAGGACTATGTCGGTTACGCAGCGATGACCGAGGAGCAGGTTAACGGCGAAGTGATGGATGCCTTTGCCAACAACCGTCAAGTGCTGGTGCACTGCAACGGTGATGCGGCAATTGATCGCTACCTGGACGCCATTGAAGAAGCAGCAGAAGAACATGGCCTGAAAGATCGTCGTAACGTGCTTATTCACGGGCAAACGCTGCGCAGGGACCAGATCGATCGCCTTAAAACACTCGATGTCATGCCATCGCTGTTCCCAATGCATACCTTTTATTGGGGCGAATGGCATAAAGACTCCGTACTGGGCCCCGAACGCGCCGCATACATATCACCGACCCGCGACGTGCTGGATGCCGGCATGGTGTTTTCTTCGCATCACGATGCACCTGTCGCCAACCCTGATTCGATGCGCGTTTTATCGGCGACCGTAACCCGGGTAACTCGGAGCGGCGAAGTGCTTGGCCCCGATCAGCGCGTTACGCCTTATGAAGGCCTGAAAGCCATCACCATCTGGCCTGCCTACCAGCACTTCGAAGAAGACATCAAAGGCTCGATAGAGGTTGGCAAGCAGGCGGACTTCGTGATTCTCTCAGCCGACCCGCTGACAGTTGACCCGTTGACGATTGCAGATATCAAGGTGCTTCAAACCATTAACGATGGCCAGACAGTATTTGAGCACCCTGACATGGAGCTAAAGCCTGATGCCGTAGTTGGTGGTGATCGCGATGAGCACGGGTGTATTGGTTCAGCCGGATACCAGTGGTGCGAAAAGCTTGGTAAGTGTGTGCGTCCCTGGGAGTTAGAGAAAAGCGAGTTGGCTGAAGAAGCCGGCCAGGAGGACTTTGCGACTTACTGTAAATCCAACTAGGGACAACGAAGCTTAAGCGTGATCGTTGCGGGCATCGGCTGTGGATCGTTATGCACGTTGGTGCAACTCAAGCAGCGGGCGCCCCGGCTAACCCTCTCTCTTTTCCAAATCCAAGGACAGGAACCTCTATTGCTACGTAGCGGCCTGGTTTACTGACGCGCCGGTATCGAACCACATTAAGAGTGATGTTCCCGGCGCGTCGCAGTGTGGTTCGATACCGGCTATTCGAGGCTTCCAAAACCAGAAAAAGCATCATCCCAACTTGTCAGATTCGAACTCCCGTTTCAGGTATTTTTCAATACGCGGAAACACTACTGGTTTAATTAACGCGCACTGAACATCATGGATCCTGAGCCGGTCCGCGTCGTTTTTCACGGTTGCAACTTCCGCGGCGGCAACAGCAAGGAGCGTCGTTATGCTGTTTCGTCATGCTCGCGTACTCATCGCAGGTACGCTCTTCCTTTTCCTGTATTCCTGTGGTGGCGGTGGCGGAGGCAACAATCCGCCTGATCCGCCCCCGCCGCCACCTCCGGCCGCAGTACTCGTCAGCGGCCTCGTCGCGGCACCGAACGGGCAGATTGCCCGGGAGTGGCCGTTACAGGGCATCGACAGGTGGTTCGCGGTAATCCTTCCGCATGCCGTGGCGTCGGTTCCCGGCGCCAGCCCGGTGCCTGATGGCACACCCGTCGAACTGAACAGGCGCAACGCGGACGGCTCGGAAGGCGAGCTTCTCGCGAGTACGACCACGGCCGATGGCAGCTACACGTTCAACTTCACCGAACTTGGCCTCGACTTTGCCGACTACCTTGTCGTGACTGCGATCGGCGGCGCCGGCATCGAACTGCGCGCTTTCGTGACATCGGAAAACACAGATATCGACGTCGAAAGCGAGTCGGCCGTGGAACTGATTCTCGAGCCGGTTTTGGCAGGCTCGGGCACATTGCTGTCCGATTACACGCAGCAGGAGATCGCCGATATCACCGCGACGGTTCGCCTCGTTACGCTGCTCTCAGGCGTTGCGGCGAGCGCCGACGTTTCATCCACGGTTGACCTGATCAAGCTCGAGGTCATGGCCGAGCCCGGCGCGGTAACGCTGCTTGATTCGGCAGCGCTGCCCGGCCAGACGGAAACCGGCCCTGGCGACATCGGCAACTTTTTCCCGTTCGATGATGGCCTGGCCTGGACCTTCGACGGCAGCGCGACTGCGGAAGGGTCCACCGAGACCTACACGAACCTCCTGGTGGTCGACGGTACTCGCGACGTGAATGGCACCGAGACAACGGTATTCCTTGAGTTGAGCACCTCCGATCCCGATGTACCGCTGGAAACGCTGCGGGTGAAGACTGATCGCGGCATCAGCGACTGGACCGAGGTGCCGGTGGGCGGCTCCGCGATCGAATTCGTGCGCTTCCCGCTGACGCCCGGTGCCGAGCTCGTAGCGGCACCGACCGACATCAGCATCGACGAGGATTTGGACGGAGACGGTATCAGCGAGTCCGTCACGGCCGAGGCGACCTCCACCATGGTCGGCTTCGAGGACCTGGCGCTGCCCGGCGGGAATTTTGCCAACGCCGCGCGAATCGAGAGCGAGCTGAGCTTTTCCGGAACGCTGACAGGCGGTGGGGGCGACTTCTCGGGTTCGGCACTCATTAACGAGTGGTATGCTCGCGACGTCGGCGAAGTGCGCAACAGCCTGGACCTTTCCATCACCGCCGCTGGAGAGACCCTCACTGGCACGGGGGTCGAGGAGCTGACGGGCGGCGCATTCCTGATCGCAAAGAACATCCGTTCGAGCGACGAGAGTTTCGGCGGCGTCCCGGCCGCCGGTGACGGCTACCTGGTCATTGCCTGCGACGACCGGGAGTTCCCGAACGGCTTTTATGGGACAGGTGTGCCAGGCAGCGGCCGCCGCAGCGCCAGCAAATTCATCGGCGAAGTGCACTACCTGCCCGGCTGCGAGCCCGAGAGCATGGCCGCCGGCTTTGACGGCACGAACTACCTCGTGGTCTTCGCAAAGACTGATAACGCCAGCAACACGAACATCGTTGCAGTCCGCGTGTCGGGCGACGGTCTCGTGCTGGACGCACCCGAGATCGTGGTGTCCTCGGGCAGCAGCAATTTCTCACCGGCGGTGGATTTCGATGGCACGAACTACCTGGTCGTATGGAACAAGTTCGACCTTTCTGGCGGACTGCCTGGCGAAGTGCCGCCCGGACATGAAATCTACGGAGCCCTGATCGCACCCGACGGCACCAGCCCGGGCGAGTTCCCGGTCTTCACGTCGCCCGGCGAACAGGTCTTCCCCAGCGTCGCCTTCGACGGCACCAACTATCTCGTGGCCTGGCGCGACACGCGCTCGGGTTCAGGTCCGTCGGAGGACACCGACATCTACGGAGTACGCGTTAACGCTGCCGGCGCGGTACTGGACAGCCCCGAGATCGCGATCGTAACCGCGCCGCGGACCCAGGGCGGACCGCAAGTCGCCGCGAGTGGCAGCAATTGGCTCGTGGTCTGGAACGACATCGGCAGCCTCGGTACCTCGCCGCCTCCGGACGGCAGGATCTTCGGCAAACGCGTCGCGCCGGACGGCAGCCTGCTCGATGGCCCGGCATCCGGCGACGGCATTGCCATCGCGACCGCCCCGGTCGCCAATTACGGCGCGACGGTTGGGTACGTTGGCGACAGTTATTTTGTCGCCTGGGCCGTAGGTTCCTACCCGAGCTTCGGCACGGCCGGTATCTATGGCGTCAAGGTCTCGACCACCGGGACGCTGGTCGATGGATCAGCGAACACGCTCGGCCCGTCGCTCAGCGGCGTGCCACCCGACGGAACGCGCTTCGGTCGGCCGCGGATCGCTTCGAAAGGAACCGAGGCACTGCTGGTGTGGGCGCAGATCGGCGGCGGCGTAGACATACTCGGGAAGGTGCTCGATCCGTAGCAGACACATTTTATTGGCGTTCCGAGATTATCTTCTCCGGTACTCCCAGAACGAAGGTTGTGGTTGGATTGCTGAGAATCGGCTCTCGCCGATTCTCGCCCGTGGGGCAGCCTGGCTGCGCGAATCGTTCCAATGGGCTGCACAGATGAGTCCGCTGCTGGGCACCAAATTCGGCAAAGGCCCTGCGGGGCCTCTGCCGTATCTGCGGCGAGGGTGGTCAACCGCGTCAGGCAGCCTCAGCGGCGCTCGGGTGTTACAAAGCGCTTGAAAAAGTCCGATACGGACACGGTCGCCAGGTCGGTCAACTCGCCGGCATCGAAGAACGAACCGCGGCAGGAACCGCACTGCTCGAACCATACATGGGGCTGCCCGGGGTCAACCAATCGATTCATGGGACCTGCGCAGCGCGGACATCGATAGTGTTCGATTTCGTTCTGCTGCTTGCCGATCTTTACATCACCGATGTCGAGTGCGGCCGCCGCCTCCTTGTTACGCAGCTTGCTGAGCTCACCGCTGTCAAACCACAGGCCGTGACAGGTCGAACAGCGATCTACCTCCGTGCCGTCGATCATGATTTGCTGCATATCCGACCGGCACTTGGGACAACGCATCGCACCGGAAAAGTACATGCCGGCGCCGCTCGTGCCCATGCCAACCGTGTAGCTCGACACACGCTTGCGATCTCTCGTCTTTTCCGGGCTATGTCGATGGAACAATATAATCGCGATCATTGCTACGGTGATGGCGCCGAGCAGCAGGTAGGCTTCGACGTAAGATGTATTCTCGGCGATCAGGCCATACGCCTTGGAGCCGGCCGACGAGCCGAGGTTAGCCAGCGACATGTAAATGGCGAACTGCGTGGCCGAGTTCTCGCTGGCGCAGATCGTCATTGCCAGCGCGATCATGCACACCATCGTCACCGGGCCGAGTAACACCCAGGCCGCCAGCATTGCTTTGACGTAGGCCGCGTTTTCCCAGAGGTACTGCGTTTCCGCGAGCAGGAACGCGTGTAATGCAACAAGCGAGATGGTCAATACCAGCATTCGCTTGGCGCCGAAGCGATCGATCATCGGGCCCAGCGCCAGAGCCACCGCAGCACCGGCAAGCCCCATGACGGCCACGAGCTGTGACCACTCCGGCGTCGTGTAACCAAACAGGTTGATCGCTGCGATGGGCATCAGGGCGTGACCGTAGCCGCCAATGAAGCCGTCGAAGACCATGATCGCCATCAGGATCAGGCTGACGCGTGTCCACAGCACGGCATTCAGGCCCTTCATCAGGCCCGCGAACGAACCGGCGGTACGCCGCTCAGACACCGCATCACCGGGACTCCAGGGCAAGCGGCGCTCGCCGCGACGCTCCACTGTCAGCATAAAGCCAAGCAACACAATGGTCTGCACGGCCGCGGCGGCAACTGCCGTGACGCCCAGGCCGAATTGGACCAGCATGGTGCCGGTCACCGCGGACGTGATACCCCAGCCGACGGCCTTGCCGAACACCATGAAGCCGTTCAGGCGGCCCTGTTCATTGACGGGCGTGACGTCAATGGACATGCCGTCCACCGCAACGTCCTGCGTGGCTGCAAACACATTGATGAGAAGGCCGAGAATCATCAGCAGGCCGATCTGTTCGACAGGGTTGTTGACGAGAACAAGGCCGAAAAACGACAGCATCATGCCGAGCTGTGCGCCCAGCACCCAGGGTCGCCGCCTGCCCATGGGCGGGAACTGGTAACGGTCCATCAGCGGTCCGGACAACAACTTGAAGGCCCACGGCAGTATGATGACGGCAAGGAAAGATGCGATCTGCCCGGCCCCGACACCCTGGCTCGCCAGCCAGGCAGGCACGGCAATGTTCATCAAGCCGTAGGGAATGCCCTGCGCAAAATACATGGATGAGCCCGCTGCATAGCGCATGCGCGAGCTTTCCGCGAGAACCCAGTTGATCTTCATTGTTATTGTCCTGAGCTAGGCGTACCGGAATCATAACCCGGCGGATGCAGCATGGCACCTGTCGGACGATAGGTCTCTATGGGGCGACCTTCGGTAAACACAGGCAACCAAGGAATAGAAAGTGGGCGATCTTCATGGCGAACAGGTAAATTGCCGGCTTCCCGACGTCACCTCGAGAGAGAGTTGGTGTTCGGAAGCGCGTCCCCTAGAATGTCATTTCAGCCAAAGGGGATTACACGATGAAAACAAGAATAGCAGCCGCACTGATCGCGGCATCCTTCCTGGTAGCCTGTGCGCCGGCGACTACTGACTACTCTGCCAAGCTGAAGCCGGCGATGGACAGCTTCGTAGAGGCCTGGAACACGGGCGACATGGACAAGCTCGACGGCTCTGCGACCGAGAACTTCAAGCGCACGAGCCCGGCCGGAATGGAAGCGGACAGCCGCGAAGCGATGAAGGCAGTGATGACCGGGTTCCGTGCATCGTACCCGGAT
>DATCZF010000220.1:0-3141 GCA_036526055.1 Woeseiaceae bacterium | reverse complement strand
CGACTTTCCCGGCGTCGTCATCGGACTCTCTGGCGGCATCGATTCGGCGCTGGTGACTGCCATTGCCACTGATGCGCTCGGCCCGGACAGGGTACGGACGGTCATGATGCCGTTTCGCTACACGGCTACGATCAGCCAGGAAGATGCCGCCGCGCAGGCTGCGGCCCTGGGCATTCGCTATGACGTCATATCCATCGAACCTATCTACGAGGCAACGCTGAAGCAGCTGGCGCCCGTGTTTGCCGGGCGAGCTCCGGATGTGACCGAGGAGAATATTCAGTCGCGGGCACGGGGCATTTTGCTGATGGCGATTTCCAACAAGACCGGACGCATGGTGTTAACCACCGGTAACAAGAGTGAAATGGCGGTCGGTTATGCAACGCTGTATGGCGACATGGCGGGCGGCTTCGCGCCTATCAAGGACTGCAGCAAGTCGCTGGTCTACCGGCTTGCCCGCTATCGCAACACGGTTTCCCCGGTCATTCCGGAGCGAGTGATTACCCGCGCCCCGTCAGCTGAACTGCGGCCAGGGCAAAAGGATACGGATTCGTTGCCGGATTACGCCGTGCTCGATCCGATACTCGAAGCATTCATCGAGGAAAACCTGTCGGTCGTAGAAATCGTTGCACGCGGCTTCGATCGGCAGACCGTGCAGCGCGTTCTCGAAATGGTCAAGCGCAACGAGTACAAACGACGGCAGGCGCCACCGGGAATTCGAATCAGCCGCCGCGCGTTCGGCCGCGACTGGCGTTACCCGATTACGTCACGCTACAAGTTTCCGGCCGACTAGCTACCGCTGCCAGGAAAGTTCTCGACGAGGACGCGGCGAGCGTCGGTGGCGAGTTCAGTCATGCCCAGTTTGTCGTAGGCCTCGATGAGGATTTCCAGCGATTCCTGTGTACTGTCTGCCCCGTTGTACTCCTCCAGGGCGGTGCGCGCACGATTGGCCGCGGCAATGTAGGCGCCATTGTCGAGGTAAAAACGGCCAACGAAATTCTCGTAGCGCGCCAGCCGATTCTTCAGGTAGATCATCCGCTGGTGCGAGTCTTCCGCGTAGGCGCTCGCCGGGTACTGTTGAATCAGCCGACTGAAGAGCGAAAAAGATTCCCTGGCCTGGATCGGAGGACGCGAATCGATCGGTTTATTGAACAGGCGCTCCAGCGCTCCCGATTCCTCGTCGAAGTTGGCGAGCACTGTTATGTAGATCGCGTAGTCCACCCGCGACTGTGTCGGATTCTCGCGCAAAAACTGGTCGGCAGCGTCAATAGCTTCTTCTCGCCGGCCGGCCTTGTAGAAGGCATACATGAGGTCCAGTTGCACCTGTTTGCTGGTGTCACTGAACGGGTAATAGGACTGAATGGCCTGGAATAGCTGGATTGCACGCCGGTAATTCATTGAATTCATGGCTTTCTGGGCGTCTTCGTAAGCTTTCTCGGCGTTATTCACGCCTTCGAGTTCGCCATCCTTGGAGGCGCAGCCGCCCAGCAGCAACGCGACGCACAATAGCGCCCAGCCTGCGGCAATCAGTTTGCCGCGCCCAGCGGGTGAATTGGTGGTTGAAGCCTGGCTCATGGTTGTCCTGTTAGCAAAAATGCGTGACCCGGTTGCGGTGAAAACGGCGAGTATACCGTAAACTGCCGGTTTGCCAGATGCCTGTTACAGTTTAAATTGCAAATGCGCCACCTCACTTGTGCGCGCGCTGACAGGTCCGGAATGCAACCGTATGACAGAGAACCGCCAGGAAAAGACCGTCCCCTTCGAGTTCGCCGGCCAGCGATTTGACCAGGCGCTTGCCAAAATGTTTCCCGAATATTCGCGCAGCCGCCTCAAGGAGTGGCTGCTCAGGGGCTGGATAACGATCGACGGTGAACAATTGCGCCCGCGCGATACCGTCAATGGCGGTGAACTCGTCTTGCTTGAACCGGAAAGCCAGGCTGAAACTGCGGCGCAACCCGAATCGATGGATCTGCATATCGTTTATGAGGACGATGATCTGCTGGTGCTCAACAAACCGGCGGGGCTGGTCGTGCATCCGGGAGCCGGCAATCGCGCAGGCACGCTGATGAACGGATTATTGCACCATGTTCCGGCGCTGGCCGAAATTCCGCGCGCCGGCATCGTGCACCGGCTGGACAAAGACACCAGCGGGCTGATGCTGGTGGCGAAAACGCTGCCCGCGCATACGGCGCTGGTGCGCGCTCTCGCGGAGCGGGAAATTTCCCGCACTTACCTCGCGATTTGTAACGGCGTGCTGACGGGTGGCGGTACCGTCGATGCGCCAATCGGCCGGCACCCGGTTGATCGCCTGAAAATGAGTGTGCAGCATAATGGCAAGCCGGCCGTCACCCATTTTCGCGTCCTGGAGCGATTTATCGCGCACACCTACGTCGAGGTCGAACTGGAGACCGGCCGCACCCATCAGATTCGCGTGCATTTTGCGCATCGGCGTAACCCGCTCGTCGGTGATCCCGTGTACGGGGGACGCCTCGGCATGCCGCGGGGCGCGGATGAATTGCTGCAACAGACCCTGCGCGGTTTCAAACGCCAGGCACTGCATGCGACGCGATTGTGTCTCGCGCACCCGATCACCGGCGAAGCACTCGATTTCAAGGCGCCGCCGCCCGCCGACTTTCAGTCCTTGCTCGCGGCGCTCCGCGCACACCTGGGTGGGGCAAACAAACCATGAGCCAGCCATGGATTCCAGCGGACTGGCCTGCGGCTGAGCAGATTATTGCCGGCACGACGTTGCGAGATGGCGGCGCCAGCAGCGGCAAGTTTCGTTCCTTCAACCTTGCCGACCATGTCGGTGACGACCCCATCGCCGTGGCCGACAATCGGGGCCGGCTGAAGGAGCTTGCCGGTATTCAAGGCGAGCCGTTGTGGCTGCGCCAGGTCCACGGCTGCATCGCGCTCAGCAACCCCGAGCCCGGGACGCAACCCGAGGCAGATGCGGCGCACAGCAACCGTCCCGGCGACACCTGCGTGGTGCTCACTGCCGATTGCCTGCCCGTGCTGTTTGCCTCGCGGGACGCCGGCGAAATAGCGGCTGCGCACGCCGGCTGGCGAGGACTTTGCAGCGGTATCCTCGAGGCGACCGCCAGCCACTTTGCCGCGCCGGCAGCCGAGATCATGGTGTGGCTG
>DATCZF010000219.1:0-31970 GCA_036526055.1 Woeseiaceae bacterium | reverse complement strand
CGGTGCGAGCCCTGCAGCGGCGGCGGCGTCGATTCCGGCTAGCACTTTTTGCAGCGAGCCGCGATTACCGCTCAAGCGACGAAATACATCCTCGTCGAGGCTCTCCAGGCTGACCGTGATGCGGTGCAATCCCGCGGCCTTCAGATCGGCAGCAACGGGCTCGAGCAGCATGCCGTTAGTGGTCAGGGCCAGGTCCTCAACCCGTGGCAACTTGCTCAGCCCGCGGACCAGCTCGACAATTTTCTTATCAAGAAGCGGTTCGCCGCCCGTGAGCCTTAATTTGCGCACACCAAGCCGCGTGGCCACGCGCGCGATGCGCAGAATTTCTGCGTGGGTCAGGCGCTGCTTCCTGGTCAGAAACTGGTAATCCGCGTGAAACTCGGTTTCCGGCATGCAGTACGGGCAGCGGAAATTGCAGCGATCAAGCAACGAAATGCGCAGGTCGTGCAACGGCCGGCCGAGGGCGTCTGGCGTTTCCGTGTTCAAATTCGGCGGCTCATCCGGCCGGTCTGTCGTGTTACTCATCAGGGCTTGTCGCTTGATCCAGGCAGTTAACAGGGCGGTTAGGAGATTACGGTGCTAGGGCAATAACCACAAGCGAGCGACCGCAACGAGTATTACCACTCCGGTCAGGCGCCGAATGGGAGACGCCGGCAGCCGGTGAGCGCCCAGGCGGCTGCCCAGTTGCCCGCCAACGAGGACGGCGGCCGGCAATGCCCATAGAGCGTGGCTCGCTGCGGGCCATTCCACTCCGCCGAGCTTGGTCAGCTGGCCGCCCAGTCCTGCCAGCGAATTGACCAGGATGAACAGCGACGCGGTTGCCGCAACCGTTCGGGCGCTCGCCATTTTGCCAAGGTGCAGTATCGGGGCCAGGTATATGCCGCCACCGATGCCGGTGACGCCGGCCAGTCCGCCAAGCAGGATACCGAGCGCCAGCTTCACGCCAGCGCGGCCGGCCGTCTGCGGATCGCGCCCGCCTGGCCACTGCCGGTCCATGACCAACAGGACGCCGGCGACGAGCAGTGACAACGATAACAGCACGATGAATTGCTCGCGCGCCACGGGCAGCATGCCACCGAGAAAGGCCGCCGGTACCGAGCCCGCGATGAGCGGCAGGGAAAACTTCCAGTCGATGACACCGCTGCGCCAGTAATGGTAGACGCCACCGGTCACGACGATCAGGTTGCACGCGAGGGCGATGACGGGCACCAGGACGTAATCCATGCCGGAGGCGATCAATAATGCCGTGTAGCTCGATCCGCCGCCGAAACCGACCGAGGCATAGATGAATGCGATGACCAGAAAGACGGCCGGCAGCATCAGCACGGACTTCTCCGGCCGCCGGAAAAAATACACTTTTTATTATTTTTCATATAGTTAAACGGTACTGCCCAAACTATTGTGCATTGCAGCACGGATGGCTATACTGGATGCCAATTGCAGGATTCAGGTGATCACCCAGCCCAAAGGACGGCGGCGAAAAATATCCACATCCCCCGTCATGGTCACATGAAATCATAGCCACGGATTTTTATCGAGCCAAGCCGATTGATGCTGGCTCAGGAAGACACAAGGCGAAATTGTATGGACGTAAATTTCTCAGCTGCAGAGCTCGAATTCCAAAGCGAAGTCAGAAAATTCTTCCAGGAGAAATACCCCGCCGATATACGTGAAAAACAGGACAAGGGCGTCTCCTTGTCCCGGGAGGACATCATTCGCTGGCAGAAAATTGTCTATGAACAGGGCTGGGCCGCCGTCAATTGGCCGGTGGAATATGGTGGCACCGGCTGGACGCCAGTCCAGAAATACATTTTTGAATCCGAATTCGCCGCCGCCAACGCGCCCACCATCATCCCCTTCGGTTTGAAAATGGTGGGGCCGATTATCTACACCTTCGGCAGCGAGGAGCAAAAGCAACGGTTCCTGCCGGACATTCTCGCGTCCAACGTGTGGTGGTGCCAGGGCTACTCGGAACCCGGCGCGGGATCGGACCTTGCCTCACTGAAAATGCGGGCCGACCGTGACGGCGATCATTTCGTAGTAAACGGCACCAAGACCTGGACGACGCTTGGCCACCTGGCGGACTGGATATTCTGCCTGGTGCGCACCAGCAGCGACGTGCAACGGCGCCAGGAAGGCATCAGCTTTCTGCTGGTGGACATGGCGACGCCCGGCGTAACCGTGCGGCCGATCATCACGATCGAGGGCGAGCGCGAAGTCAACGAAGTGCACTTCGAAGACGTGCGCGTCCCTGCCGATAACCTGGTTGGCGAAGAAGGCAAGGGCTGGACCTACGGCAAGGTGCTGTTGCAGCACGAACGCACCAATATCGCAGGCGTGGCCGGCTCCAAATATCGCCTCGGCAGGCTGAAAGCAAAGACGTCAGAGTCGATACACGGCGCAGACCCGCTGCGTGACGACCCGATCTTCAGCCGCAAACTTGCCGCCGTCGAGATCGAGCTGAAGGCGCTCGAGTACACCGAGTTGCGGACGCTCGCAGCGGTCGCCGTCGGCAAGGCACCGGGGCCGGAATCGTCCATTCTGAAGATCAAGGGAACCGAGCTGCAGCAGGCCATCGATGAGTTGTTCATGGAGGCCGCCGGCTATTACGCCCTGCCCTACGTGCCCGGTCAGTACCGGCTGGATTTCCCGGATGCCGACAGGGTCGGCTTTGGCACCGAGACCCGTACGTCACTGCGTTACTTCAACAATCGCAAGGCGTCAATTTACGGGGGATCGAACGAGATCCAGAAGAACATTATTTCCAAACACGTATTGGGCCTGTAGGGCTTAACTCAAGCGGAAGAGAATCATGGATTTTGCGCTCACAGAAGAACAGGGAATGCTGCAGGACAGTGTTTCCAGGTTTATCGACAACGATTACGACTTCGAGAAACGACAGAAAATCGCGGAGAGCGAAGCAGGCTATAGCGCCGAACTGTGGGGCACGTTTGCGGAACTCGGCTGGACCTCGGTGCCCTTTGCGGAGGAAGACGGTGGTTTTGGCGGCGGTCCGATCGAACTGATGCTGATGATGGAGCAATTTGGCCGCGGCCTGGTTGTCGAACCGTTTCTGGCCAACGTTGTTCTCGCCGGCGGTGTCTTGCGTCGAGTGGCTGACGCGGAGCAAAAAACACAATGGCTGAGCCCGATCATCGACGGCAGCCGCCAGGCGGCCTTCGCCTTTGCGGAGCCGCAATCCCGCCATGTCCTCGCAGATGTAAAAACCACTGCGCTGAAAAGCGATGACGGTTATC
This sequence comes from Woeseiaceae bacterium, assembly GCA_036526055.1. Taxonomy (GTDB): domain Bacteria; phylum Pseudomonadota; class Gammaproteobacteria; order Steroidobacterales; family Woeseiaceae; genus JAHEFE01. The sequence goes on along the minus strand of DATCZF010000219.1, from coordinate 28,713 downwards.
GGCTCAATGGCAAAAAAGCCCTGGTCATTAACGGTGGTCGTGCGGATTTCATCATTGTGGTTGCGCGCAGCAGCGGCGACCAAAAGGACGAGAGTGGCCTGTCATTGTTCGTCGTGGATGCCGCAGCGCAAGGCGTCTCACGGCACTCCTACCCCATGGTAGACGGGCACCAGGCCGCGGAAATTACGCTGCAGGACGTCCTGGTTCCAGCGACTGCGTGCCTTGGCGAAGCCGGCAACGCCTTTGCGACGATCCAGTCGGTGATTGACGAGGCAACCCTGGCCGTTTGCGCGGAGGCCTCCGGAATCATGCAGGCGATGCTCTCCCGAACGCTCGAATATGCGAAAAACCGCGTGCAGTTCGGGGTGCCCATCGGTAGCTTCCAGGCCCTGCAGCACCGCATGGTCGACATGTTGATGGCCTGTGAACAGACGCGCTCGCTGCTGCTGTGGGCTGCCATGGTCAACAGCGAGGGAGGTGCGGATGCTGCCCGGTCCATCAGTGCGCTCAAGTACCTCATTGGCACGTCCGGTCGCAAAGTCGGCCAGGAAGCCGTGCAGATCCATGGCGGCATGGGAGTCTCCTGGGAAGTCGACGTCGCGCACTATTTCAAGCGCCTGACGGCAATAGAAATCCTTTTTGGTAACGCGGACTTCCACCTGACCCGCTACATCGAGTCCAGTTAAGCGGACAAAACCGGCGCTGAGCCAGTACAATAATCGCCCGCATTGCGGGCGATTTTTTTAGCGCAGGACAGTTGATTACCGATGTTTCCCGAATCCGTCGTAAGTTTTTTTGGCAGCAACCAGGAAGCACTCTGGGTCTGCACACTGATGCTGGATCTTGCCTGCACGGTGCTGATGTACCGGTTTTTCGGCAAGGCCGGGCTGCAGGTCGCCATTGCGACTGCCATCATTCTCGCCAACCTGCAGGGGCCGAAGCTCACCGAAATCTTCGGCGTGCAGACCAGCCTCGGCGTAATTTTTTATTCCAGCATCTTTTTCGCAACTGACGTCCTCAGTGAAAACTATGGCAAACAGGCGGCCAACCAGGCCGTGCGCATGGGCTTTGCAGTCAGCGTCATCATCCTGTTGATGATGAGCATCGCGATGCTTTATCTGCCGAGCACCAGCCCGGACACGACCGAATTTTCGAACAACATTCACAACGCATTTGCGACGATTCTCAATTTCACGCCGCGCTTCGTGTTTGGCTCATTGCTGGCGTATTACGTCAGCCAGTCGTTCGACGTCTGGGCGTTTCACAAGATCAGGCAACGCACCGGAGAGCGGTTCCTGTGGCTGCGCAACAACCTCTCAACGATGTCATCGCAATTGATTGACACGACAATTTATTCGCTGGTCGCCTGGTGGGGCGTGGTCGACCTGGTTACGGCGCTCAAGCTCGGAGCGGCGAAATACGTGTTCAAGATCGTCATCGCCATGATCGACACGCTGTTCATATACTGGGCCAAGTATTTTTACCAGCGGGCACAGCCGGGAAGCCCGGCGCTGCATTAGAAGACGAGAATCCTCGACACCGCTAAACTGGGAACTGACACGACACTGAGGAGAATTGCATGGCCGCTTCGCGCGTAATCACGCTGACCACCGATTTTGGTCACAAAGGCCCGTTCTCCGCGGTCATGAAGGGCGTGATCCTCAGCCGGCTGCCGGACGCGAGGGTGGTCGACCTGGCTCACGATATTCCGGCCCACTGGCCGGCGGAGGCAGGCTTCTGGCTGCAACGCGCACATAAATACTTTCCGCGCGGCACGGTACATATTGCGGTCGTCGATCCCGGCGTGGGTACGGATCGGGACATCATCATCGTGGCAACGACGGACTACCTGTTCCTGGCGCCGGACAACGGGCTGCTGGCGCCGCTGATCGAGAGCGTCGAGGGTGCGAAGGTTTTCACCGTTGATATGGCCAGGCTCGCGACGCTCGGTATTCACAACCCCAGTGCGACGTTTCACGGCAGGGATATTTTTGCGCCACTGGCCGCGGAACTGGCGTCAGGGAGAATCACGCCGGCTGACGTCGGCGTTCCAACCTCACAATGGACACCCGGCTGGCTGGATGCGCCGGACGTGCGGGACGGTCATGTCGCCGGCGTTATCGTCACGGTGGACGCCTTCGGCAACCTGATCAGCAATATCGACGGTGCGTTGCTGCAAGCCTTCAGGCACCCGGTCGCCCACCTTGCCGGGCATGTATTCGAATTGCATACAACCTATGGCCGGGTCGAGCCCGGCCAGTACCTTGCATTGATCAATTCTTTTGGCGTCCTCGAAATCGCCAGAGCCGAAGGCAGTGCAGCGGAAGGCCTGGGCTCAGAGCGCGGCGCCCCGATCACGGTTGCCGAAGGACTGCAAACCTGACCGAGAAATCAGCTGATCGCCTGCAGCGCCTGTTTTTCCAGCTTCGCCCATGAATCGCGTAACGTGACCACCCGGTTGAACACGGGTCGCTCCGCGCTGCTTTCCCTGGCATCAGCACAAAAATAGCCGAGCCTTTCGAACTGGTAGGGGATGCTGCCCTCACCGCTTAGCGCCGGCTCCATGATGGCCGCAACAACATTCAGCGACTCCGGATTCAGCTGTTCCAGGAAGTTTGCCGCAGCACCGGGATCAGCCGCGACGAACAGCCGGTCGTACAGCCTGACCTCGGCGGCGATACCATGTTTGGCCGAAACCCAGTGAATGGTTCCCTTGACCTTGCGATCGCTGCTGCCAGTGCCGCTGCGCGTATCCATGTCAACACTGCAACGCAACTCCACGACCTTGCCGGCGTCGTCCTTGATCACTTCCTCACAGCGAATGATGTAAGCGTAGCGCAACCGCACTTCTCCGCCGGGCTTCAGGCGAAAGAACTTGCGCGGTGCGTCCTCCATGAAGTCGTCGCGCTCGATATATATCTCGCGCGTGAACGGCACCTGCCTTGATCCCATCTCCGGCTTGTTGGGGTGATTGCGCGCCTCCATCAGTTCCACCTGGTCTTTCGGGTAGTTGCTGAGCACGACCTTCAAGGGGTCGAGGACAACCATGCGCCGCTCTGCGCTGTCATCCAGGCTCTCGCGCACGCTGTTCTCCAGCACGCCCATCTCGATGAGGTTTTCCTTTTTCGTAATACCAACCCGCGCGCAGAAATCCCGAATCGCCGCAGCGGGATAGCCGCGACGGCGCATGCCGGCGATCGTTGGCATGCGCGGATCGTCCCAGCCGCTGACGATGCCGTCCTCGACCAGCTGGTTGAGCTTGCGCTTGCTGGTGACGGTATAGGCCAGGTTGAGACGCGAGAATTCAATCTGCCGCGGTCGGTGCGGCGGCTGCAGCTGATCGAGAAACCAGTCGTACAGGGGCCGATGATCTTCGAACTCCAGCGTGCACAGCGAGTGCGTGATGCCTTCGAAGGCATCGGACAGGCCGTGTGCAAAATCGTACATCGGGTATATGCACCAGTCGTGCGCCGAGCGCTGGTGATGCACATGACGAATCCGGTACAGGGTCGGGTCGCGCATGTTGATATTGGGCGACGCCATGTCGATCCTGGCGCGCAGTACAAGTTCACCATCCTCGAACTCGCCATTCTTCATGCGGCGAAACAGGTCCAGGTTTTCCTCCACGCTGCGGTCACGGAAGGGGCTGTCTTTGCCGGGCTCGGTGAGGGTGCCGCGATGCTGCCGAATCTCCTCGGCGCTCAGGCTATCGACATACGCCTTGCCCAATTCAATCAGTTTTTCCGCCGCGGCATAGAGTTCGTCGAAATAATCGGACGCGTGCGTCAGGCGGTCGCCCCAGTCGAATCCCAGCCAATGCACGTCGCGCTCTATGGCTCGCGCATATTCCTCGCTTTCCTTGCAGGGGTTCGTGTCATCAAACCGCAGATATGTCTTGCCGCCGTTTTCCTGCGCCACGCCAAAATTCAGGCAAATCGACTTGGCATGGCCAACGTGCAGGTAGCCATTCGGTTCCGGCGGAAAGCGGGTAACAACGGCACCGCCATGTTTGCCGGCTGCAATATCTTCGGCAATGATCTGCCGAATGAAGTCCTTGGGCTGATTTTCGGTCATGAATATTCTTCGAGTATTTGCGAGTTTTCGAGGGGCGCTATTGTATGTCAACGCAACGGCGCTAACGAGTGTTTTACCGCAAGCTCATTGTGCAGCCTGCCCTGTCGCCGCGCAGGTTGCACAGATACCCTGCACTTCGAGCACCTGGTGGACGGCGGTAAAGCCAAGACTGGCGGCACGGTTCGCAACGGTCGCCTGCAGATCGCTGTCATCCAGCTCGGCCACGGAGCGACAGCTCCTGCAGATCAGGAACTGGCCGTCATGGGCATTGCTCGGATCGGAACACCCGATGTAGGCATTCAGGCTATCCAGCCGATGCACCAGCTGCGCCTCAATCAGAAAATCGAGTGCCCGATAGACCGTTGGCGGGGCTGCGCGCTTACCCTCGTCATTGAGCGCCGCGAGAATGTCATAGGCACCGGCAGGCTGGTGGCTGTTCCAGACCAGTTCAAGCACCCTGCGGCGCAGCCGCGTGAACCGCAGCCCGCGACTTCGGCACAGCGCCTCGGCTGTGCTGAGAGCGGTAGCCATGCAGTGCTCATGATCGTGTTTTGCCGGCGGAAAGCGCCGTTTTGCACCCGTATCCTTCATTTTTACCTTGATTTGTTGCCGGAAAATGCAAATTGTACACCACTAAATGGCCTGACCCTGTCGAAGCGCGGGCAGTAAATCGCTTACAATAGCGCGCCTTGCCCTCGGGCCAACTGTTAGCAGACGAACATCAGACGAACAATGGCAAAGATTACTCTACCTGACGGGTCTGCAAAGACTTTCGAGCAACCGGTAACCGGAATGGAGCTGGCGGCCAGTATCGGCAGCGGGCTCGCACGCGATGCCGTGGCTGTTCGCGTAAACGGCGAGTTGCGCGACATCAGCCGGGAAATCGAGGACGGGGCGCAGGTCGAAATCATTACCCGCGATTCGGCAGATGGCCTGGAACTGCTGCGCCACGATTCCGCGCATGTCATGGCGGAGGCCGTGAAGGAGCTGTACCCGGATACCCAGGTAACCATCGGCCCGGCGATCGACAATGGCTTTTATTACGACTTTGCCCGCGAGCAACCGTTTACGCCGGAGGACCTCGAAACAATCGAGGCGCGAATGAAAGAGATCGTCGATCGCGACGAAGCCATTCATCGCGAAGTCTGGCAACGGGATGAGGCCGTCGCCTTTTTCCGCGAGCTCGGCGAGGAATACAAGGCGCAAATCATCGAGGATATTCCTGCAGGTGAAACACTCACCGTATATCGCCAGGGAGACTTTGCGGACCTCTGCCGCGGACCACACCTGCCATCGACGGGAAAGCTCGGCAAAGCCTTCAAGCTGACTCGCGTGTCGGGCGCCTATTGGCGCGGCGACTCGAAGAACGCAATGTTGCAGCGCATTTACGGCACGGCGTGGGCGAACGACAAGCAATTGCGCCAGTATTTGCAACAGCTCGAGGAAGCGGAAAAACGCGATCACCGCAGGCTGGCCAAACAGATGGACCTGTTTCATTTCCAGGAAGAGGCTCCCGGCGGAGTCTTCTGGCATCCGCGTGGCTGGCGCCTGTTCCAGAGACTGATCGACTACATGCGTGAGCGGCAGCGGAATGCGGGCTACGAGGAAGTGAACACGCCCGAGGTCATGGATCGATCACTTTGGGAGGCTTCGGGCCACTGGGAATCGTTCGGCCAGCACATGTACACGACCGACACCGAGGACGGCCGGGTCTTCGCGCTCAAACCGATGAACTGCCCGGGCCACGTGCAGGTCTTCAAGCAGGGCATTACGAGCTACCGGGACCTGCCGCGACGTATCGCCGAATTCGGCAAGGTGCATCGCTACGAACCCTCCGGCGCTTTGCACGGCATGCTGCGCGTGCGCGCCTTCACGCAGGACGATGCGCATATTTTCTGTTCGCGCGACCAGATCAGCGAAGAATCGATCGCGGTTTGTGATTTGATCCTCGGCATATACCGGGATTTCGGTTTCGACAAGGTCCTGATCAAGTTCGCCGATCGACCCGAAATCCGCGTTGGCGACGATGCCGTGTGGGACGAGGCGGAAGCAGCGTTGCGGGCTGCGATCGAATCAACCGGGCTGGAATTCAGCTACAACCCGGGCGAAGGCGCATTTTACGGACCCAAGCTCGAATTCGTATTGCGTGACGCGATCGGTCGCGACTGGCAGTGCGGCACGTTGCAGGTCGACCTGAATCTGCCCGATCGGCTCGGAGCAACCTATATTGGCGAGGACGGCCAGAAACATACGCCGGTGATGCTGCATCGGGCAATGTTCGGTTCACTGGAGCGCTTCACCGCCATATTGCTGGAGCATCACGCCGGCAATCTCCCGCTGTGGCTTGCGCCGACCCAGGCTGTGATCGCCACGATCACGTCCGAGGCGAACGATTACGCCGAAGACCTGGTTCGCGAGCTGCTGGCCGCCGGTATTACCGCCGAGGCCGATCTGCGCAACGAGAAGATCTCTTACAAAGTGCGCGAGCACAGCGTTGCCAAGGTGCCGGTGATCCTTGCCGTCGGCCAGCGCGAAGTGGAAAACCGCACGGTGGCAATGCGCCGGCTCGGTTCCAGGGAGCAGGCCGTTTTGCCCTTCGCCGAGGCGCTTGCAGCGCTGCAGCAGGAAATCGCGGAGCGTCGTTAGAACAACACGTTTAGCGCTGGCGCGCACACCAAAGTCAAATCGCGCGCGCCCCGGTTTCCATGGGTTGCGCAACGCCCAAATCTTCTCCAGAAGAAAAAATGTGACCCCGGCCGCACACCGTGTGTGAGCCCCGTCACAATTCTGGACGCAAAACGCCGGTCCCAGGCGTTTGTGTTGTTTCTCGTCGATATACTCAAATCCCGGAAATACAGTCTGCGGAAATCAGTAATTCAGGAGAAGGTCGTTGGGACTAGAGTATTTCAAGACACAGGTGCTGTTGCTGCATAGCGAGCAACGCACACTCGACCAGTTGAGCAGCGGCTTCAACAGCCGCTATGCCGTACATACGGCCACGTCGGGTATCGAAGCCCTGGAAACGCTCGGCTCGACGCCGATCGATGTCATCATTTCCGTATATGACCTGCCCGGCATGAGTGGCGCCGACGCGCTGCGGGAAGCCAGCAAGCGCTCGCCGGAAACCGTCTGTATTTTGCTACTGGCCGAGGCTGAGCACGCTGACAGCGCCGTTGTCGGCGCTGAAGAACTGTTCCGTATTGTGCGGGGCGAGCCCAACCCCCGGCTGTTAAGAGAACTGGTCGACGACGCCACACACAAGGTGCGCCTGTCGGCACTATCCGATTCCGCAAACGACAGATCAGCCGATGTTGACGAAGCCGCCGAAGAGCACATCGTCATGGAAACGGACGATAGCGGCATCAGTGTCATCAGCGACGGCACCGGGCGGTTTCGCCTGCCGCAAAGCCTCGATTTCGAACTTCCGCCGGAAGACATGCCGCGTAACACCGATATTCTGGTCATTACCCGGGACGACGAATTTCTTGCCACGGTCAAGGAAGCCGCACGGGGTATTCACCACGTACGCCATGCGAGCGACATCGAACAGGCCATTCGCCTGAACCAGGACAACGGTATAGGCGTCGTATTGACCGATGCAGCCATCGTCAGCACGGAGATCAACGAACTGACCGCACAGCTGCGGCAGGCGGCGCCACGACTGGTTAACATTGTTGCCGGCCGCCGCGACGACGGCGACCTGATGATGGAGCTGATCAATCGTGGCCGCGTATACCGTTTTCTGCTCAAGCCGGTTTCGCCAGGCAGGGCACGGCTCGCGATCGAGGCCTCGGTAAAGCATCACTTTGATGCACCGGACGAAGCTTTCGATCAAAGTGACATCGAATTCCCGCTGCCGGCAATGGCTGATGAGGCGGTTGCCGGGGGCCGGCGCCGCAATGAGCAAAGTGCGTCTGCATCGGCGGTGGCCAGCGGTCTCAAAGCATTTGGCAAATTCCTGTTATGGCTGGCACGAAGCGCCGGCCAAACGCTGATAAGCGTGTCGCGCTTCCTGTTGATAATGCTTGCCGGGTTGCTGCGGCTCTTCGCGCGCGGTGCGCAGCAGGCCCTGCGCAGGCCGAAGTTCGTGATGTTCGTCCTTTTCGCAGGCGCGGCTGCACTGGTCGGATTGCAGTGGGACCGGGTGGCGCCAAACCTGGCTGCCTGGATGCCAGCGGCTACCGAGCCGGCGGTGTTGACGACCGCAGCCGATAGAACTACAGCCCCCATCGGGCCCGGCAGCGAATACCTGTCCGCGGCGCGCAATGCGCGAGAGGCAGGGCAACTGATCTCCCCGCCAGGCGCAAATGCGATCGAACTCTACAGCCTTGCACTCGCCAATGGCGCCAATGACGCCGCCATCGTCAGTGAATACCGTGGCCTGGTCGAAGAAATACTCGATGGCGCGGAAGTGGCAATTCAGAACGGACAAATCGAGGCAGCTGCAAGCGCCCTCGAAATTGTCGAGCAGGCTGACAGCGACAATGCACGTTTGACCGAGCTGGGACTGGCCCTGGACAGGGTTGAACAGTCAGCAGAACTGGCCCTGGCACGCAGCGCTATCGGCGACGGTCGGTTTGACGACGCATCCAGGCATATTGGCAACGCGCTCGCATTACTGCCGGCGGAGACTGCCGGTGTGGACGCGGTGCGTAGCGAACTCGATGCCGCATTGGGCACCAGCCGCATTGAACACTGGCTGCGCCTCGCCGACGTGAAATTGCAGCAGGGCCAGCTGGTGAAACCGGACGGCAACAACGCCCGCTATTATTTTGAGCAGGTGCTTGCCGCAGACCCGGGCAACCAGTCCGCCCAAGCCGGGCTTTCGACGGTCGCCACGAAGCTGGTTACAGCTGCCTACGGCGAGATCGACGCCAAGCGCCTGCGTGAAGCACACGGCCTGCTGGCAGAGGCCCGCGAGCTTGCTCCCCAGGGCGCCGGCCTCGCTGATGCCGAATCACGCCTGGCGCTGGCATGGGAGCAACTTCTCGACTTGCATAACGAATCGGCCGTCAGCAAGCCGCAACGCACTGCCTCAGCCGGACCGGGCGAGCAGGAAACCCGCGTGCCTGAGCCGCAGGAACCCGAAGCGGAAAGCATCACCGCGGACAGCGCCGAGATCCTGACGGAGCAATCACCGGAAGCCGGCGACAGCGTGGCAGAGAATTCCGCAGCGGACCCGGCAGTATTTGCCATCGATCAGCTTTTAGCGCCGCCGGCTGACGATTTGACCCCGCCAGCCAGCGCGGAGAATGAAATTGCGGCTGCCGATGCAAAACTCCAGGAAGTCAGCTTCGGTGAACTGACCCCCATCAAAGTCATCGAACCGCAATTTCCCCGGGCCGCCAAACGGCGCCAGGTGACCGGATGGGTGGAACTGCGATTTACCGTGAATGAGGCCGGCCTGGTCGAAGAAGTCGAGGTAGTGAATTCAAAACCCGGATCAATGTTCAATAAGGCCTCGATAGAGGCGCTGAGCCAGTGGACTTTTGAACCGGTGATGAGCAACGGCGAAGCCACGCGAATCAGCTCGGTCCTGAGGCTCACTTTTGCATTGCAGTAAATGCCGCTTCAAATCACGGCGTGCCATATTATGCAACCATACAGGGCCATAGCTGGACTGAAAGTTTCCATTTCAGTAAACTTTTAGAACGTTTGGCAGACGCTTTTTCTGCCAGAAATCTGGCAACCAAGGTCTGGCAGGAATGGTAAAGGAAACACCGGCGCCCACGGCAAAATCGCGCCGAGTGCAGGATCGAAGCGTCGTTACACGTAACAAACTGCTGAGCGCCGCCCTGGCGGCGTTTTCAGAGCATGGCTTCGAAGGTACCTCGACTCGGGCAATCGCCGACAGGGCTGACGTCCACCACCCGCTGATTACCTATCACTTCGACAACAAGCTGACCTTGTGGAAAGCTGCAGTCGACGCTGCGTTCCAGGGCATTGTCGAGCAATTTGAAGCTGCCATTACTGAGCTCGCCGCAAAACCGACCCAGCAGCAGCTGCAGGCACTGATCAGGGTATACGTCCAGTTTGCGGCCGATCATCCGCAACTGCATCGCATGATCATGCATGAATCGGCACTCCCCAACGAGCGCCTTGACTGGCTTGGCGAAAGGTATCTCAAACCACTCTATCGTTTTGGCGAACAAGCAATCCGCAGAGGGCAGGCAGAAGGCGTCGTCGTACCGGGTGACCCGGCGCTGATCTACAACCTGTTGCGCATGGGGGGCAGTGCGCTGTTCGGTGCATCCCACGAAATCAGGCAGACGACCGGCCTGGATGTCTGCCAAACGGCGACTATTGACGAGCTGGTCAACATGCTGAGTGCCGCATTCATGTTCCGCCGGAATCCGTCGAACGACTAGGCCAGTTCCCGTTGTATTTCAGCGAGGATCGACAGGGCAATGCCTTCCGGCCCGCGCGCGCCGATATCAAGTCCGGCTGGCCCGTGCAGTCGTTCGGACAGATTCGCCCCCTTTGCCCCCAGTGCCGCTAGCAGGCGATCGCGCCTGGCTCTTGGCCCGAGCAAGCCAACATACGGCGTTGTTGCGGATGCGATTGCCGCGAGAAATTTTCTGTCGGTCTCGAGGTGATGCGACATTATTACAATGGCATCGAACTGGCTGAATGCGATTGTTTCGATCAACGCCTGCACTGAGTCACAGTGGCAGACGTCCGCGTTGGCGAAACGACCGCCCGAAAAATTGGCCGGTCGATGATCGGCCACTTCCACTGTCCAGCCAAGCTCCCTCGCCATGTTGACCAGTGGCACGGCATCGAGCCCTGCTCCAAGCAACAACAATCGCGGCGAGGGTCGCAATGTCGCGAGCAATAATTTCGCCGTTGTTCCGTCCTGCTCGTAGCTGACGAGCGCAGACTGACCTGACCTGCGTATTTCAGTGATGCTGCCCTCGACCTGGCGAGCCAGTTCTCCCGGCAATGTTTTCAGCGCCGATGCCTGCTGGTCGATAACGACCGTCGTGCCTAGCGCCAGCTCAGGCATGCCGGATTCGACCACGGTGGCGCACACGACCTGCGATGTCCCTCGCAACGCCGCGATGATGCCGGCAAACGGCTGGTAACCGTCCGCAACGCGGAGGGGCTGCAGAAGAATGTGCATGATGCCATCGCAACCGACGCCAAGGCCCCAGAGTTCGTCGTCCTTGCCGAGATCATAGGTCGCGGTCTGCGATTGGCCCGACTCTGTGACCTGCTTCGCCCTCTCGGCAAGGTCACCTTCCAGGCAGCCACCCGAAAGCATGCCCTGAAACCGCCCGTCTGCGGTCAATAACATGCACTCGCCTGCTTTGCTGTAGGTCGAACCCTGCGTCCTGAATACCCTCGCCAGCACCAGCGTCTCCCCATCCTGCGTCCAGGTGGTGAAGGCTTCGATCAATCGTCTTGCGTTCACCGTGCCTGGCTCAACAGCGGGCGGCGGCGGTGGCCCGCCGTGCCATCACAACCACGAGATGCGCCCTGTATTCCGCGCTGGCATGCATGTCATCGTTCAGGTCATCCGCCGCGAAGGCAAAGTCCTGCAACGCGTTTTCGTCAAATCGCTGATCGAGTAACGCCTCGATGTCGCGGGCGCGAAACACGCAGGCGCCGGCGCCCGTGACCGCAACCCTTACGCCGCTGCTGTGCTTGGCAACCATGACGCCAACGATGGCATAGCGGGATGCCGGGTTCGGAAATTTCACGTAAGCGGCGAAAAGGGGCAGCGGAAATCTTACCGAAAGAATAATTTCGTCTGCCGCCAGCACTGTCTCGAACATTCCCGTGAAAAACTCGTCGGCGGCAATATCTCTGTGGCTTGTCCGTATGACCGCATTGAGCGCCAGGACTGCGGCAGGATAGTCCGCCGATGGATCGTTATTCGCCAGCGATCCGCCGAGTGTCCCGCAATTGCGTACCTGTGCGTCGCCGATATGCGCGGCAACGTCGGCGAGCGCGGGAAAAACGGTTCTCAGGACTTCGCTGTCGGCGACTTCAGCATGTGTCGTCAAAGCGCCTATGACAACGGCGTCCCCGTCTACACAGACACCCTTGAGATCCTGCAAGTGGCCGATGTCGACGATCGCAGGGGGCGCGGCCAGGCGCATTTTCATTGCCGGCAACAGCGTCATTCCACCCGCGAGCAACCTCGCTTCGCTGTTTGCGGCCAGCAATTCCCTGGCCTGTTCGATACTTTCCGCGCGGTAATAATCGAAGTCGTACATCAGTCGCCGTCCATTGCCTGCACGACCGCGTCACCGCGCATGCTCGCGGCCGCAGCCTGGATAGCACGGACGATGTTGTGATACCCGGTGCAGCGGCAGATATTGCCTTCCAGCCACTGCCTGATCTGCTGCTCGTCCGGATATGAATCCCGTTGCAGGAGATCCAGCGCGCTCATGATCATGCCAGGCGTACAAAAGCCGCATTGAAGCCCATGACAGTCCCTGAACGCCGCCTGCAAAGGATGCAGTTCTGCGCCACGGGCGAGGCCCTCGATTGTGGTGAGGTCACAGCCATCCACCTGCACGGCCAGCAGGGAGCAGCTTTTTACCGAGCGGCCGTTGACATGAATGACGCAGGCGCCGCACTGACTCGTATCGCAGGCAACGTGGGTACCGGTCAGCCGCAATCGGTCCCGCAACAGGTCAACAAGCAGCAAGTTGGCCGTGACTGATTCGCTGACTGTTGAACCGTTTAGCCGAAATTCAATGTTGTGTGCCATAGCGTTTCCGATGTCGCTGAACCCGTGATGATAGCGGCCCCAGGCCCGCTACAAAACCGTCCAGAGCAGAATACCGGCCACTAACAGTGCCGCAGCGACGGCCGCCAACATGCGCCAATTGAACGTTGGCGCTGCTGCCGTCATGCGCGCGTCCGCTGGGGCAGTCCCGTACTCCAGGTGACGTGTGAACGCCGCAAAAAACTCGTCCGTCGTCTTGCGCGTTGCGGCGACAACCAGACGCGAACCTACCTGCGCCAATCTGCCGCCCACCTGGAACGTCGTCGAATAATGCAGGCGGGTCTGCTCCCCTTCCGCGACCAGGTGCACGTCCGCGCGCCCCTTGGCGAACCCGGCGGCGCCTGAGCGCCCTTCGCCGACCAGGGAATAACGCTGCGGCGGCTCTAATTCCTCGAGCGCAATGCTGGTCTTGAAGCTCGCCCGCACCGGACCTACGGAGGCGGCAACCAGGGCCTCAAACCGACCACCCTCGGCGGCACTGAAACTCTCACATCCGGGAATGCACTGCTGCAGCACCGCGGGGTCATTGAGCGCCGCCCAGACCGCGTCCCGCGGGGCGGCAATCAGGTACTCTCCTTTGGTTTGCATACGACTTCCCTGGCAGTGGCCTCTTTTGCGCCCCAATATAGCATCGCGGCGCGGCGCCGAGACAGCCTTGCGACCGACAGCGCACCTTGAAATCCGGCCGCCAGTCCCAATCAATGAATGCTCACAACGAACCCGATCGGATGGAGCCCCCATGAGCCAGCCGCGCAGCAACGTCATTCATCTTACCGACAGCAACTTCGAGGCCGAGATTCTGCAATCGCAGGAACCGGTACTGGTCGACTTCTGGGCCGAGTGGTGCGGGCCATGCAGGATGGTCGGCCCGGTCATCGAAGCGCTTGCCACCCAGTATGCGGGGCGGGCAAAAGTCGCCAAGGTCGATATCGACAGTAATCAGCAGACTGCGGCGCGACTCGGTATTCGGTCGATACCCACGGTCATGCTGTTCCGGAACGGCCAGGTGGTGGAGTCTTTGGTCGGGGCGCGTCCCGCGCGCGACTACCAGGCCAGCCTCGAAAAAGCCCTGGCACCCGCAAAGAGCGCCTGAGTCCTGGCGCGTGCAAGGTTCAGGTCAGCCCCGCAGACCTGATCGCATCGGTCATTTCGCGATACATGCCGGGCGCCATCAGGTGCACGCCGGCGACACCATTTATCTCGCGGACCTGCTGAATGAGTTCAGCACAGATGACGGTACCTTCCAGCCGCTGGTCGCGTGCCGCTTCAAGACGGCGAATCAGTCCCTCCGGAATCACCGTTCCGGGTAACTTCTCCCGCATGCGCCGGGCAGCCTGGGCCGATGGCAGCGGCCCCAGCCCGACAAGAAAATACAGCTTGTCCAGTAAACCGAATTCCGCAAGTCGCTCGAGGTAGCGGCTGAGCAAACCCGGGTCATAGCAGTACTGTGTCTGGACGAACCGGGCGCCGGCAGCCTGCTTGGCGGCAAGCGCGACCGGCCGCCAGTCGGGGCCGGGCTCCACCGGGCTGTCCGCGACCCCAATGAAGAACGCCGGAGAACTCGAAAGCTCGCTTCCGGAGAGCGTCGTTCCGGTTTTGCTGAGGTGAGCCAGCATGCTGACCAGCGATTTCGAATCGAGATCGAAAACACTTTTGAGCGAGGTACTGTCCGCCGGCCGGTCTCCCGTCAACGCCAGCACATTGTGAATGCCATGCGCCGCCGCGCCCAGCGCCTCGGCTTGCAACGCCAGCCGATTCCGGTCCCGGCACGTCATCTGCATGATCGGCTCGAGGCCATGCTCGCGAACGTAGATCGCCGCCGCCAGGCTCGACATCCTGACACGTGCACCGGCGCCGTCCGTCACGTTCACGGCGGTAACCGTGTTACCGAGAATCGCAATGGCTTCCTGCAAAGATCGAAAGTCAGCGCCTCGCGGCGGGGTCAGCTCGGCCGTGATAGCGAAATGCCCGGACTCGAGCGTGCGGCGCAGCCGGTCGTTTTGCGTTTTCATGACAGCATGTCCCGCAGAAGCCGGTTTACGCCAGCAGGCTGCTCCTGCATCACCTGGTGTCCCGCCGCATCGATCGCGTAGTGTTGACCGCCTTGAAAACGTGCAGCCAGTTCCTGTCCCCCGCTCGCCGGGGTCATGCGATCCTCGCTGCCCGAGATGACCGCAACCGGGCAGGTTACCTTTGCAGCAGTCTCGTCCAGGTCAAGATAGCGGTCACAGGCGTTCAGGTCATTCCACAGCACGCCGGGCGGGTTCTTTAAATACCTTGCTTCGGCGATTTGCCGTATCTCGGCGGATTCGTCTCCCTTGCAACAACTCCAGGAGGCCAACAGCCGGCCAGCCTGTGGATCATTCGCCTTGGCCAACGCAAGAAGATCGGGGTTCACTGCCATTCGCGGCACAGCGCCGACGAGGACAATGCGATTCGTGAGCGCCGGGTAGCGCGCCGCAAATTCCAGTGCCGCCAGCGCGCCCATCGAATGGCCGACGACGGTTGCCCGCTCTCGACCAAGCTTCGCCAGCAAGGCCGCCAACCAGTCAGCTTGATCTGCGATGTTCGTGAGGAGTTCTCCAGCAGACTGACCGTGGCCCGGCGAATCCGGCGCCAGCAGCCAGCAACCCGCATCTGCCAGTCCCTGTAACTGGTGAGTCCAGGCAACCCCGTGGCTTCCCGATCCGTGAATGAAGACCACGAGCGGTCCGTCTGGATTTCCGCTCGATTCCAGGTGGGTCTGGTGGCCTGCAACCTCGATTTGCATCGTGACACCCCGGCTCGCAGCAATAAGCCGATTCTAGCAGCTCAGCTGGCAGCAGGGGTGTTTGCCGGCAATCGTCCTTACATCACTGGCATCGAGAAATCGGCGCCCGCCCGTATGCCTGTTGGCCAGCGGGATGTCACCGTCTTGAGGCGCGTATAAAACCGTACGCCTTCCATGCCGTAAATGGACATGTCGCCAAACAGCGAACGCTTCCAGCCGCCGAAGCTGTGAAATGCCAGCGGCACCGGGATCGGGACGTTGATGCCTACCATGCCCACTTCGATAGTGGCGGCAAATTCTCGTGCCGCATCACCGTCACGCGTGAATATTGCGACGCCATTGCCGTACTGGTGATCGTTGATCATTTGCACCGCATCACCGAAGGAGTCAACGCGCGACAATGTCAGTACCGGACCGAAAATCTCTTCCTGGTAAATGCGCATGTCGGTCGTGACATTGTCGAACAGGGTCGGGCCGAGGAAGAAACCGGGCGACGAAACAATGTCATGCGTCCTGCCGTCGACCAGGAGCTTCGCCCCTTCTTCCACGCCCAGGTCGATGTATGAACGCACCTTGCCCCGATGCTCCGCCGTAATCAGCGGCCCCATGTCGTTGTTGTTATCGGTTCCCGGGCCGACTTTCAGCGCGGCGATCTTCGGCAGTAATTTTTCCAGCAACGGCTCAGCCGCATTACCCACCGCGACTGCCGCGGATATCGCCATGCAGCGTTCTCCGGCTGAACCATAGGCGGCGCCCAGAAGGGCGTCAGATGCCTGTTCCATGTCGGCATCCGGCATGATGACGAGGTGATTCTTCGCCCCGCCCAGGGCCTGGACGCGCTTGCCGTTTTTTGCGGCAGTCGAATACACGTGCTGCGCAACCGGCGTCGAGCCCACGAAACTCACCGCCGCGACGCGCTCGTCATTCAACAGTGCGTTGACGACTTCCTTATCGCCCTGCACCACGTTGAAAACACCATCCGGTACGCCGGCTTCCGTCATCAATTCTGCCCACTTGATCGAACAGCTCGGGTCCTTTTCCGAAACCTTGAGGACAAAGGTATTGCCGCAAACGACCGCCAGCGGGAACATCCACAGGGGCACCATCGCCGGAAAATTGAATGGCGTGATGCCGACACAGACGCCAAGTGCCTGGCGCATTGAATAACTGTCGACCCCGGTACCGACCTGGTCGTTGTATTCGCCCTTGATCAGGTGCGGTATGCCACAGGCAAACTCCACGACTTCGAGACCGCGTTGTACGGAACCTGCCGCGTCATGCAGAACCTTGCCGTGCTCGCGGGTAATGATCGCGGCGATCTCATCCTTGTCCCGCTCGATCAGTTCCTTCAGCCGGAACATGAGCCGTGCTCGCCGAAGGATCGGTGTACGTGACCAGGCAGGAAACGCGGCCGTCGCGGCCGCGAGGGCCGCATCGACGTCCTGGCGAGTGCCCATCACGACTTCGGCACATTTTTCGCCGGTCGCCGAATCATGGACGTCATCGTAGCGGCTGGATTCGGATTCATAGGGGGCGCCGTTAATCCAGTGCCCGACTCTGGCAATTTTACTCATGGCTCATTTGTACTCCGCCAACTTTTTGAATTTGAAATCGTGATGCATTCGCAGGGGTGCCTAGCGGACCGCGTGCAGGCCTTCCCGCACCAGTTCGACCATGCGCGTGATGTGGCTCTCTTCGACGATCAGCGGCGGCGAAAACGCAACCGTATCGCCGGTAGTGCGAATGATCACGCCGCGGTCATAGCAATACCGGAACAGCTCCATGGCGCGCGCAGTGGGCTGGCCCTCAATGGGCGAGAGTTCGACCGCACCGATCAGGCCGAAGTTACGAATATCGATGACGTGCGGCTCACCCTTCAGGCTGTGCAGCGCGTCCTCGGCAAACTTCTCCATCGACCGCGCACGCTCGAACAGGCCCTCTTCCGCATAGACGTCCAGCGTGGCGCAGCCGGCTGCGGCCGCCAGCGGATGCCCGGAGTAGGTGTAGCCATGGAAAAACTCGATGGCGTTGTCCGGACCGGTCATGAACGTGTCATAGATGGCCTTGCGAGCCAGTACCGCGCCCATCGGCACAGTACCGCTGGTCAGGCCCTTGGCCGTCGTGATGAGGTCTGGCGTGACGCCGAACCGGGTAGCTGCGAAGCTGTCGCCGGTCCGGCCGAAGGCGCAAATCACCTCGTCAAAAATCAGCAGGATGCCGTGCTTGTCACAAATCTCGCGCAGGCGCTGCAGGTAACCCTTGGGCGGCATGATCACACCGGTTGAGCCGGCAATCGGCTCCACGATCACCGCAGCAATCGTCGACGGATCATGCAGGGCAACGATGTTTTCCAGGTCGTCTGCCAGGTGCGCGCCCCATTCCGGCAGCCCCCGGGTGTAACCGTTCTTCGCGATGTAGTGCGTATGCGGCAGGTGGTCCACACCCGGCAGCATGGCGCCAAACATCTTGCGATTCGGTGAAATACCGCCAACCGAAATGCCGCCGAACCCTACGCCATGGTAACCACGCTCGCGGCCGATCAGGCGAGTGCGCGACGCATCGCCGCGAATTCGATGGTAAGCGAGGGCAATTTTCAGCGCGGTATCGACGGCCTCGGAGCCCGAGTTCACAAAGAAGGCATAGTCGATGCCATCCGGCGCGATGTCAGTGAGCTTGTTGGCCAGTTCGAAAACCTTCGGATGGCCGAGCTGGAATGCCATGGAATAGTCCAGGGTTGCCGCCTGCTTCTGTATCGCCTCCACGATTTTCGGGTGGCAATGACCGGCATTGCAGCACCAGAGCCCTGCAACCATGTCGATTAGTTCTGCCCCGTCATGCGTGTAGCAATGCATGCCCTGGGCGCGAGAAATAACTCGCGGATGCTTCTTGAAATAGCGATTCCCGGTAAAAGGCATCCAGTATGCCTCGAGATCCGGCAAGTCACCGTGCAGTTGCTGAGCAGCGTTGTCCGTCATGATTGCTCCCGATACTCAAATGTTGATTCGATGGCGCGGCCGACCGGCCGCGCGTCCCCCTAAAATAAATCCTTCAGACGATAGTAGCCCATACCGATCGCCAGGGCGGGATTGGCAAACCATTTCCCCCCGGGCAGGCGCCAGTGTTTCATCCTGGAAAACACGTTGAATCGTTCTTCGTTGCCCTCGATCGTCTCCGCGAGAATATGTCCGGCCAGATGGGTCGGCGCTACACCATGCCCCGAATACCCCTGGGCATAGAGTACATTTTCGCTCACTCGGCCGAGCTGCGGTACTCGAATGACACTGATCGCGATGTCGCCGCCCCACTCGTAGTCGACCGCCACGCCGCGCAGCTGCGGAAACACATTCTCCATGCGTTGCCTGATGGTTGCTGTGATGTCCTTCGGGCGCCTGCCCGAATAGTTGCACAGCGCGCCGAACAACATGCGCCGATCCGGCGACAGTCGAAAATAATCCAGGCCGATGCGCTGGTCGCAGCAGGCGGCGTTTTGCGGCAAAAGCTCATCGGCCAGATCGGCCGACAGCGGTTCAGTCGCTATCATGTACGTGCCAGCGGGCACGACCAGGCCCGCGAGGCGCGGTTCGGTGCTCCCAAGGTATGCGTTGCCGGCAAGTATGACCTTGTCCGCGCGCAGCACACCGTGCTCGGTTTCGACGGCGGGCTTTGCCCCGTGCACGATCCGTGTCGCTCGTGATTGCTCGAACAGGCGTGCGCCGAGGCCGGCCGCTGCCCGTGCTTCGCCGACACACAGATCCAGTGGGTGTAAATGGCCGTTGCCGTGGTTGACGAGCGCACCCACGTATTTGCGCGAACCGATGTGCTTTGCGAGCTCCGCCCCCTCGACGTATTCGAGCCGGTGCGGATAGCCGTCCTGCTGTTTTGCCTGCAGCTGATTCCGCAAATAGACGACGTCTTTCGGCTTGGTCGCCAGGTCCAGGAACCCGAAACGCAGATCGCACTCGATGCCATAGCGCTCGATGTTATCCACCAGGATGTTGCGGCACTCGACGTTCATAACGGCAGCGAGCTCCGCAGCACGCGACCCCAGCTTGCGGTGAATGTGCTTCACATCGATAAAATTGTCGATCAGCTGTCCGCCATTGCGGCCGCTGGCGCCCCAACCGATGCGGGCGGACTCGACGAGCCCGACCGAATACCCGAGTTCCGACAGGCGCAACGCGGCCGCCACGCCGGTAAACCCGCCGCCGACGATAGCGACGTCACAGTCGTGTTCGCCGACCAGCGCCGGATACGCCGTCTGCTCGCGCGCGGTCGCGGCATAGTAGGAACGCGTATGTTCGGTTGATTCAGCCATGGCAGCACAGCCTACTCTACGGACCTGGAGTTAACAATATTTAAATAGACAATATTAAATGCTTGTTTTAATTAGCTTTTAATATTATTTTGTTTGAAATATTTAACAACTTAACAAGGTAATTAAGTCATGGAGCAGATTGGCCCGCGTTTACGCCGCCTGCGCCAGCGTCACGGCCTGTCGCAACGGCAGCTGGCGCGGCACTCCGGGGTATCGAACGCGACCGTGTCGCTGATTGAAAATGGCCGCACGGATCCGTCGATGGGATTGCTGCGAAGGTTGCTCGACAGCCTTGGAGTTTCGCTGGCGGAGTTTTTCTCGATGACGATTGGCGTCGAGGAACAGTGTTTTTTCCCACGCTCGACGCTGGTTGAGATTGGCAGCGGGCAGATTTCCTACCGGCAGGTCGGCGGCGACCTCGCGGGCAGCCAGTTGCAGATCCTGCATGAAGTCTATCGCCCAGGCGCGGATACCGGGCAATCGATGTTAAGCCACGAGTCCGAGGAAGGCGGGGTCATCATTCAGGGGCGGCTGGAGGTCACCGTGAACAATCGGGTGGAAGTACTCGGCCCGGGCGATGCGTATCGCTTTAACAGCCGCTTGCCACACCGGTTCAGGAACGTCGGCAGCGAGGACTGCGTGGTCGTTTCGGCCTGCACACCGCCGAGCTTTTAGCGCCCTAGCCCGGCCGGCGGGCATACAGGCAAATCATTTCCATGGCGAGGTGTGCCCCGGCCAGTGCCGTGATTTCACCAACGTCGTAAGCCGGCGCCACTTCAACGACGTCCATGCCGACGACGTTGATACCGGCCAGCCCGCGAAGAATTGCCATGGCCTGGTGAGAGGTCAGGCCGCCACAGACGGGGGTGCCGGTCCCCGGCGCGTAGCTGGGATCGAGACAATCGATATCGAAGGTCAGGTACACCGGTCGGTCGGCCACGCAGTCGCGAATCGCTTGCACGGTGGCCTCGATGCCATGCTTGTGCACCCAGGGCGCATCGCAAATATTGAACCCGTGCGTGTCGTCGTTATGCGTTCGCAAACCTACCTGGATTGACGACGCCGGATCGATGATGCCCTCCTGCGCCGCGTGGTAGAACATGGTGCCATGGTCGATGCGCCCCTCTTCGTCCTTCCAGGTATCGCTGTGCGCATCGAAATGCACCAGCGACAGCGGCGCGCCATGTTTGCGGGCATGGGCCTTCAGCAACGGATAGGAAATGAAATGGTCGCCGCCAAGTGTCAGCAATGCCGGGCCCTGGTCGATGGCCGCAAACGCGTAGTTCTCGATTGCCGCGGGTACCTGGTCCGGTCGTCCGTGATCGAACAGGCAATCGCCATAATCGACGACGGCCAGCTTGTCGAAGGGATCGAAACCCACGCCATAAGGAGGCGCCCAGGCCATGATGATCGATGCGGCGCGAATTGCCCGCGGTCCGAAGCGGCTGCCGGGCCGGTTGGTGGTGGCAGTGTCGAAGGGAACGCCCATCACGGCGAGGTCGATGCCGCTCAGGTCGCGCGTGTATTTGCGCCGCATGAACGACAAGGCGCCGGCATAGGTCGGCTCCGGTTGCGTTCCGTATACGCTATCTCGCGTAAATGCGAGATCCCCGACAGTTTTCTGCGTCATTCCAACCCCCTGTCTGCGGCCTGCTTACTTGACGGCATCCAGTGTCATGTCGAGGGTCTTCCTGGCTTTTTCGACCAGCTCATCGACCTCGGCATGGCTGATGACCAACGGCGGCGCAACGACCATCGTGTCACCGACTGCACGCATCACCAGGCCGTTGGCCACTGAAAGGTTGCGGCAGATAGTGCCAACACCCTGATTCTCCGCGAAGCGTTCACAGGTTGCCTTGTTCGCCACGATTTCCATTGCTCCCATCAGGCCGACCATGCGCGCCTCGCCGATCAGCGGATGCTCGCCGAGCTCCGCCCACCTGGCCTGCAGGTAAGGA
Source organism: Woeseiaceae bacterium (assembly GCA_036526055.1). Taxonomy (GTDB): domain Bacteria; phylum Pseudomonadota; class Gammaproteobacteria; order Steroidobacterales; family Woeseiaceae; genus JAHEFE01. Next base: position 6,856 of record DATCZF010000219.1, on the reverse strand, counting down.
CCGATATCGTCCCGAACTCGCTCAACCAGACCTTCACGCCTGGTGATTTGCAGGTTGGCAATCGCGACAGCGCAGGCCGCGGGATGTCCCGAATAGGTGTAGCCGTGGAAAAATTCCCCGCCCTTGTCGATGATGACACTGGCAACGCGGTCGCCGACCATGACTCCACCGAGTGGCAGATACCCGGAGGTTACGCCCTTGGCAAACGGCATCAGGTCCGGCTTCACACCATAGTAGTCGGCGCCGAACCACTTCCCGACGCGGCCGAAACCGGTAATCACCTCATCCGTGATCAACAGGATGCCGTACTCGTCACAGATGCGCTGAATCTCGGGCCAGTAGGTCTTTGGCGGGATGATGACGCCGCCGGCGCCCTGGATGGGCTCGCCGATGAACGCTGCGACCTTGTCAACGCCGATTTCCTGGATTTTTTTCTCGAGCTTGCGTGCGGTCTCGATGCCGAACTCTTCGGGCGACAGGCTGCGATCACTGCCGAAATAATACGGCTGCTCGATGTGGACAATGCCGGGAATAGGCAGACCACCCTGGGAATGCATGGGCTTCATGCCGCCCAGGCTCGCACCCGCCATCGTCGATCCATGATAGGCGTTGTGGCGGCTGATGATGACCTGCTTTTCCGGCTGACCGAGGAGGTCCCAGTAACGCCGCACCATGCGCACGATAGTATCGTTCGATTCCGACCCCGAGCCCGTGTAGAAAACGTGGTTAAAGCTCGGTGGCGCCACGTCCGTCAGCACTTTCGACAATTCGATGGATGGCGGATGCGCGCATTGGAAAAAACTGTTGTAGTACGGCAGTTCGCGCATTTGTTTTTCCGCTGCATCGACGATTTCATCGCGGCCGTAACCCACGTTGACGCACCAGAGTCCCGCCATGCCGTCGAGAATCTTGTTGCCGTCCGCATCGTAAATATAAACGCCTTCAGCCCGCGTAATGATGCGACTTTTTTGCCTGGCAAGGTCCTTGTGATCGGTAAAAGGATGCATGTAATGCTTGCTGTCCAGTTCCTGCCATTCGGCGCCTGAGCGCTTTTCAATCGCTGCCATCAAGAAATTCCTTCTGTGAAATGCCGGGAATGCGTGCGGAGCCCCCGCAAAAGACCATTCCCATAATCATAGCCAAGCCGGGTGCCCCAGTCCCGCGGGCACCACATGCTGAAATCATCAACCGGGCGTTATTCACCCGGATTTTTTACAAGGTACGTGTTCAGGTTACATCAGGTTACACGTTGAACATCAGGATATCGCGTTCCCAGGGCGTAATGATCGCCTGGAACTCGCGGTATTCGGCTTTTTTCAATGCGCAATAATTATTGACGAACAGCTTACCCAGCGTTTGCCGCAGCGCCGTGCTCTGTTCCATCTGCTCGATCGCCGAATAGATGTGGCGCGGCAGCGAGTACGGAATGTCATAGGCGCTGCCGGAGATGGGTTCGCTGGCATCGAGCCCCTCCATCATGCCGAGGTAGCCGCACGCCAGGGTTGCCGCAATCGCCAGGTAGGGGTTTACGTCCGCCCCGGGCAGGCGATTTTCCACGCGGCGCGCCTCTGATGAGGACTCTGGCACGCGCAGGCCAACGGTCCGGTTATCCAGCGCCCATGCCAGGTTGACCGGAGATGCCCAAGAATCGAAAAAGCGACGGTACGAGTTCACGTAAGGCGCGAAAATCAGCATCGTTTCCGGAATGTATTTCTGCAATCCGCCAATGTAGTTCAGGAACAGCTTGCTCGGCTTGCCATCCGGGGTCGAGAAGATATTGCTGCCATCCTTGGTGCTGACGATGCTCTGATGAATATGCAGCGCACTGCCCGCCTCGCCCGCCATGGGCTTGGCAAGAAACGTGGCGTGCATTTCGTGGCGAATCGCCGCTTCCCTGACGGTGCGCTTGAACAGGAAAACCTGGTCTGCCAGCGTCACCGCATCACCGTGCAGGAAATTGATTTCGAATTGTGCCGGACCCATTTCCTGCGACAGCGTGTCGATGGGAATGCCCTGCGCATCGCAAAAGCGGTAAACGTCATTAATGAACGGATCGAAATCGTTCATCGTGTCGATGCTGTAAGGCTGCCGCGACATGTCGGTGCGGCCCAGCCGTCCTTCCGGCGGCTCCACATCCAGGTTGGGATCCGAATGCGGATTGATCAGGTAGAACTCGACTTCCGGCGCAACGACAGGGCGCCAGCCTTTTGCTTCATACAGTGCCAGCACGCAACGCAATACGTTGCGTGGTGACAGGTCTACAGGAGACCCGTCCTTGCGAAAACAGTCCAGGAATACGGATGCCGACGGATCGGTTGCCCACGGTACGGGGCGAATGGAGTCGGGATCGGGCACGAGCCACATATCACGGTCCTCGACATTCCCTTCCATCGGGATGTACTCGCCCGAGACGGTCTGTGCGAATACGGTTTCCGGCAGCTTCATGTCACCCGAACCAAATTTGTCAGCCGGTATGACCTTGCCACGCGCCGCTCCCGCCATGTCAGGCACGAATGCCTCGACGTCTTCTATGCGATGCTCTTTAAACCATCGTTGGAATTTTTCCTTATCACTCACGTTACACCTGCCGCCGGTCAGCACGCTCTCTGCACGCATCGCCGAACGCCTTGAAAATTGCTAATGAAAATTGATTTTCGGTCACCCGCCACTCCGGATGCCACTGCACTGCCAGGGCGAACCCCGGTGCATCATCAACACGAAATCCTTCTATTAACCCGTCATCGGCCACCGCTTCCACGGTAACTCCGCTTGCCAGCCGCTTGACCCCCTGCGCATGCAGCGAATTGACCAGGACCGATTCGGCCCCGGCCAGTGTTCTCAGCAGACCGCCTTCGACAAGGTTGACCGCATGGGACGGACCGTACTGCACTTCCAGCGGGTCCGTCGAATCTTCCTTGTGATTGTGGAAGCCCGGAACATTATGCACCTCCTGGTGCAGACTGCCGCCCAGGACAATGTTCATTTCCTGGAAGCCGCGGCAAATCGCCAGCACGGGAACTGCCTGCGCCAGCGCTTTTTCAATCAAAGGCAGGGTCGTGGCGTCCCGCTCCGCGTCATGCATGGTACCGGGGCGACTGGCTTCGCCACCATAATGATGGGGCTCCACATTGGACGGGCTGCCGGTCAGCAGCACGCCATCAATGTTGGCCAGGATCCTGTCGAGATCCAGCCGGTTTCCCAGTGCCGGAATGACAAACGGCATGCCATCCGCGCCATCCTGCAACGCGGTGATGTATTTTTCCCCGACTAGGTGAAACGGATGCGGTTCGAGCACTCTGCGGTCTGCGGGCAGGCCAATTACGGGTTTTGTACTCATATGCGGCCAAAGGGGCCTACACCTCCTGATTTTGCGGCGCTATGCTAGCATACCGCTTCGTCGGGAGTCTCTACCCGGCGCAGGTACAATGATGGTTGCTATTCAACCCTGGCATTGAATAGGGTATTTTTCAGGCTTTACGGGCCGCGGGGTGAGATCGCTGATGGACATTGGTATTCCGCTGAGGGAACTGGGTGACGTGGATATGGCAGAGCTGCGGGACGTTATCCTGCAGCAGGATGATTCGGCGTGGCATGAAAACCAGTACCGACAGCAGGCCTACGACGTGCACAACGACACGCAGTCCATCGTGATGATTTTTTGCGATGGAGACTGGCCACAGATGAGCATCAGCAAGGAAGCGGGCTGGGACAAGCTGGCCGGGCCGGCACTCCCACTGATGCGCAAAATCATCGAGGAACATTATCCGCCCGGCGGCACGATCATTCGCGCGATGGCCGCCAAGCTCGTTGCCGGGGGACGAATCACGCCCCATTTCGACGCGCACCAGTCGTTTCGCTTCGGCCACCGAATTCATATACCGATCACGACGAACGCCGGGGTCCGCTTCATGATCGACGGCAGACCGTACCAGTTCGAAATCGGCAAGGGTTACGAAATCAATAATCAGAAGACACACAGCGTGATGAACCGCGGCAAGGAAGACCGGGTCACGTTTATTTTTGATTACGTACCGCCCAAACACATTGACCCGGCAAAGCGCCAGGCTGACATCGTCTGACCTGCTCGCCGGCCCGTGCTGCGGCCGAGCCATGGAGACCGCCAATGAGACTTTACGGCTACTATCGCAGCAGTGCTTCATACCGCATCAGGATCGTCCTGCATGCCAAGCAGATTCCGTTCGAGTCGGTCCCGGTCCTTCTTAATACCGGCGAGCATCGCGAAGCGGACTTTCGCAAAATCAATCCACAGGGGTTTGTGCCTGTCCTTGAGGATGGTGATACGGTGATCGCACAGTCTGCGGCGATTGCCGAGTACCTTGAAGAGACGCATCCCGCTCCTGCGCTGCTGGGCGGTGACGCTGCCGCCCGCGCCCGCGTTCGAGAAATCCTCGGCATTATCGGCAGCGACATACACCCGATACAGAACCTGCGAATCCTGCGATACCTGCAGAGCGAGTTTGCCCAGGATGACGAAGGTGTGGCGCATTGGTGCCGCCACTGGATTGCCCAGGGCTTTGCGGCGCTGGAGTCACTCCTGGCAAGCCGTTCCGACGGACGTTTCTGCTGCGACGGGGGACTGACGCTTGCCGATGCCTGGTTGATACCGCAGGCCTACAATGCGCGGCGCTTCGGGCTCGATCTGCAGGCCTACCCGACGATCACGGCGATCGATGCGCACTGCACGTCGCTGCAAGCCTTTCGCGCGGCGCATCCTGACCAGCAGAACGACGCACCGGCAACCTGACGGCGTGCCGCCACGCGGTCGATGGCTCCCCCTCAGATCTTGTCGAGGCCGTGCTTCAGCAAGCCGCGCGCGATGACCAGCCGCTGAATTTCGCTGGTGCCCTCCCAGATGCGGTCGACGCGCACCTCACGGTAAAAGCGCTCCGCCACGTTTTCGCGCATGTAGCCGCGGCCGCCGAATATCTGCACGGCCCGGTCGTCAACCCGGTTCGCCATTTCCGAGGCATACAACTTCACCATCGAGCAGCGATGATGCAGTTTTTTGACGTCTTCGCCCTCGTCATGGGCACGCGCTGCGTTAAAGGTCATCAGCCTCGCTGCCCAAAGTTCGGTCACGCTGTCGGCCAGCATGAACTGAATGGCCTGCTTGTCGCTCAGGACTCCGTCACCAACCCGCCGGTTGCTGGCGAACTCCGAAGCTTCCTCGATCAGCCGCGCCGCGGCGCCACAACAGCGCGCCGCAATCATCAGGCGTTCGCGCCGAAACCAGCTACGGGTATAGGCCATGCCGTCACCCGGCCTGCCCACCCGGTTTTCCGCCGGTATGACGACGTCGGCAAAGCGGTATGTCGGGTGGTGCGCCGCATAGGTATGGCTGAAAGCAGGCGATGCGATCATGTCGATGCCCGGTGTTCCCTGGTCGACGAAGAACAGCGCCTCGTCATCTTCTTCCGGCAATCCGGCCTGGAACCAGAAGAATTGCGCGAGGTTGGCGCTGGTGACAAACCATTTTTCCCCGTTGAGGCGATAGCCGTCGTCGCAGTGATGGGCAGTCGCCTCAAGAGCAGAGACATCGGAACCGGGACCGGCTTCCGTAATTGCGTAACAATCATGTTTTTCGCCACGCATCAGCGGCAGCAGGTATTTTTCGATTTGCGCCTCGCTGCAGGCCTCGAACATCCAGCTCTGCGGTTCGGCAAAACACCAGGACATGCCGTTGGTTATTCGACCCAGCTGTTCCCAGGCGGCAACCTGGGCTTCGATCGAAACTTCCAGCCCGCCATAGCGTTTGGGAACGTCCATTGAGCTGAATCCCAGTTTCACCGCTTCTTTTTTCTGGCTTTTCGCCACTCCGGGCGGCAATTCGCCCGCGTTGAGTTCCGCCTCCACCTCATAGGGTTTCAGCGATTCATCGGCAAAGGTGCGTGCCTTCAGTTGCCACTCTCGTGCTTCCTGGCTCAGATCAAGTTTCACTTTTCGTCTCCATAGCAGACCCACGCACTGTCAGGCAGTGCGCCGCAGCTTGTTCTTGTAGTGTTTGGGAAATACCGCCTGCAAATAGGATTGCACTGCCGCCATGCCCACCGACCGATCCCAGCGTCGCGGTGCGATCAGGCAGGATAACCACAGGCCATTGGTCAACGAGGCCAGCGCTTCGGTAACGGTATCCGGATCGACATCAGCATAAGGCCCCTCGGCGATGATCGTTTCGCAGAGCTGGCTGACCTCCCGGTCGTAGGCCTGGTCGTTGTAGTTGCAAATCTTGCGATACGTTGGAATCGCCTTTACCTCGCCCCAGAACGCGAACCACACCGCCAGCTTCTGGCGATCGCAGACCGACGGTTTCAGATCCATCTCCATCAGCGCCAGTAACTTGTCTGCGGCGCCGGGGCCGGATGCCTCGAGCGTGGAGTAAAACTGCTGCCGGTATTCTTCAGCCAGCGATCGCAGAGTTTCATTCAGCAGGTTTTCCTTGCTGTTGAAATGCAGGTTGACAATTCCCTGCGACAACCCCGCCTCTGCAGCGACATGTGCGAGCGTGGTGCTGCCTATGCCGCGCTTGGCGATGCATTTCATCGTGGCCTTGATTAATTGCCGCCGTCGCTCCTCGCGCGACGCCGTTCGCCGGCTCCTGGCAAGCTTTACCGATGATTGTGGCATTGGTCTCTCCGCGGCGGGTAGCCTTGGCAATCGTTTCAAACAGCTTTCAGTGTGCCATAAACTGAATGAATAATCATTCATTTTTCTGGACTTTTAACAGGCTTCGTGCGACCCTGTCAATGTGTAAAACTGCATGAGATATTTATGCGAAACCTTAGCAAGTCGAACGCTCATTTCAAGAAGGCCATAACCAGACTACCGCTCGGCGTTT
>DATCZF010000218.1:0-3147 GCA_036526055.1 Woeseiaceae bacterium | reverse complement strand
GGGTGTCCGGGAAATCATGACCCACCCGGTTTTGCGTACCCATATCATGACGGTCCGGTCGCGCCCGCCGATGACCACGGATAATCGGACGTTACTCGGCATGGGACTGATGCTCGCAGCAACCACCAACCTGGCAAGCCGGACGGCGCTCGGGCTGTTTTTCCAGCGGGCATTGTTTTATGACGCCAGGGACATTCCGCCTTTCTTCGACGCCGGCGGCTTTCCCATGCAGCGCGTCCCGCTCAGCGCAGACAATCTCGGGGAAGCCGTCATCGCTTCAGGGTCAATTCCCATGGTTTTGCATGGCGTGCGAAATATACCCGGGGCTACGCCGGGTGTTTATCGAGACGGCGGCATCATTGACTATCACCTGGACCTGCCGGTCAGCCAGCCGGGCACGATTACCCTGTTTCCGCATTTTTTTGGGACCATCATTCCCGGCTGGTTCGACAAGAGCCTGCCCTGGCGAAAGCCAAAGCCCGTCAATATCGACCGCACGGTGCTGATCTGTCCGTCGCCGGATTTCATTCAGCGACTGCCGCATGCCAAGGTGCCGGACCGCACGGATTTCAAGACCATGAGCGAAAGCGAGAGAATTTCCTGCTGGTCACGCGTCGTCAGGGAATGCCAGGCCCTGGCGGACGAGCTTGCGGAGGTTCTCGATACGGAATCGGTGGCGGCACGCCTGAAACCTTTATGATAATCTCGCCTGCAACGCGGGGCTCCGGCTACTCGAAAAATGACAAGCGGAGCCCTTGCATGACCGAATCAAACTCGGAGCACGAATAATGTCTGAGCCGTCAGCCGCCGAAGCTTTGCCCGTTCAACCGAGGGCGTACCCGGAACTCTCCTGGCACGCTGTCATTGTCGGTTGGTTCCTGGGTGCAATCATTGCCGTTTCGATCGGGTATGCCGCCTTGATTCTCGGTTTCTCGATCGAGGGATCGGAGCTCGCGGCAATTCTCGGCTTCGGTATCCTGCGCGGGATCCTGAGGCGCAAGAGCATCGTTGAGAACAATATCGTGCAAACGATTGCCAGCGGCGTCAACGGCGCCTCGTCCGGCCTCATGTTCTCAGTGCCGGCGATATTCATTCTCGGTTACGGGGATCGTTTCGATCCTTATGTTCTGACCTTTGGGTGCATCGCGGGCGCATTCCTGGGTATCGCCTTTATCATTCCGCTGCGCAAGCACATGATTGATTTTGAACGGCTGACCTACCCGGGAGGCGTTGCGGTTGCAACTATCCTCAAGTCACCCGGCGCGGGCGTGCGCAAGGCAGTCATCCTGCTGGCTGCAGCAATGGTTAGCGCGGGACTTGCCATCGGCGTCGAGGAGACGGGTTTCAGGGACTGGGATCTCGGGACATTGATCGGCATGCCGGACTACATGAACGGTATCTGGTTCATCTCGCTCCTGACGATCGGTGTCGGCTTCATCGCGGGCAGGGGTGGCGTCGCCTTCATTATTGGCGGTTTTGTCGCGTACTGGTTTTTGTCGCCGATGCTTGCCACGACCGGCGGTTTTCCCCTGGACGAGCTGGGCAATATGATCAGCGATCCCGGGCAACTGAGGGTATTGCTGTATCGGCCGCTGGGAATCGGCATGTTGATTGGTGGCGCAATGATGGGTGTTGCGCTGGCATTTCCGCTGATCCTGAGTGCGGTGCGCTCCATGCAGAAAGCGTCGCAGGTCGAGTCATCATTGTCGGCCGACGAAATGCCGATCAAGTTGCTGTATTTCGCGATTATCGGTGCGACCGTGCTGCTGTGCGTTATGGCGGTAACCTCGGTTGATACTGTTGGCCTGGGCAGGGGCCTGGCGATGGCTATCTTTGGGACCCTTTGGATCTGGATGTCAGGGATCATACTGTCAGAAGCCATAGGCCGAACGAACTGGTCGCCGCTGTCCGGGATGACACTCATCGGCGTGACCTTGCTGATCATCCTGACTCACGGCATGGAGCGTGGCGACTCGATCGTTGCGGCGATCATGGTTGGCGCAGCGACCTGCGTGGCAATGTCCCAGGCCACGGACCTCATGCTCGACCTGAAAACCGGGTATCTCGTTGGCGCAACGCCCAAGCAACAGCAGCTGGGGCAGTTCATTGGCGCATGGCTGGGGCCGATCATTGTTGTGGCGCTGATTTTCGTCCTGCACGAGGCGTACACGCTGGGAAGTGACCAGTTGCCGGCGCCGCAGGGTCAGGCGCTGGCCAGCATGGTCGAAGGCATCATGGGCGGCGATATCCCGACCGAAAAATACGCTGCCGGCGCATTGCTCGGTGGCTTGCTGTCGGCGGTGATCGGTGGTCTGGGGATTACCGTAGGCCTGGGTTTTTACCTGCCATTCAATATCGTGCTCACCTATTCGCTGGGTACGCTTGCCAGGGAAATCAGTGACCGGGTCAAAGGTAAGGACTGGAGCGAAGGTGTCGGTATTCCGATTGCAGCGGGTCTCATTGTTGGCGAAGCCCTGATCGGTGTCGGTTATGCGATCAAGTACGTGTTGGCGGCGTCGTGAAGGTGGGCATGATGATGACGACGGGAATTTGTGATAGCGCATTGCGAGGTGACGTATGAAGGCGCTGGGATACCTCTTTCTGGCAGCCGGTTTCCTGGTGGGGGCATATGCGACCGCCCTGGATATTCAGCAAACTGACTGGATGCTGTTTACGCCGGCGTTCATTTTTGCCGTAGTGGGCGTTTTCATCATGAAGCGCGAGTCCAGGGGCGAGGCGCGGTCCGAGGCCGTGCTGAGCAGCAACAAGGCAGCGCTGCAGGAATCGCTGCAAAACGTGGTCAGTGGGCTCGACCAACTGATTGCCGAGCACGCCGAGTCGCACAGGGATTTGCCCGCGGAGATTGATGAGCGGTTTCGCCACGAGCTGCGGCGATTCGCGGATGCCCGCGAAAGTATTGTGCACCTTTACGGTCTGCAGGCTTACGCGGACATCATGAGCGAGTTTGCGGCTGGCGAGCGCTACCTGAATCGGGTCTGGTCGGCGGCTGCCGATGGCTACCACGAGGAAGCAGCGACATACCTTGCCAAGGCCGAAAAGCAGTTTGCGGACGCGCTGGCGAAACTGCAAAGTACCTACGCCAACGCAGCCTGAGCAGGTCATCGCGCGAGGGTTGTGGGGCAGGGT
>DATCZF010000217.1:0-3710 GCA_036526055.1 Woeseiaceae bacterium | reverse complement strand
GCCGCGTATCTATTTCGACACCCCGGCGGGAACGCAGGTGCCGTCGTCCGTGGCCGAGGCAATGAATCGCGGCATGTTTGAAGCCAGCGCAAATCTTGACGGTGTGTTTCGCACCTCAGCCGCGGCGGACCAGGTAGTTCTCAATGCGCGGCTGGCAATGGCAGACTTTTTGAACGCACCATCCGAGGAAGAGATTATCTTCGGCCAGAACATGACGTCGCTGACTTTTCATATCGCGCGTTCCATAGGCCGGTATTTCAACGAGGGTGACGAGATCATCCTGTCGCGGATGTGCCACGACGGTAACGTTTATCCCTGGTTCCTGATGGCCCGCGATCATGGCCTCAATGTCAGGTGGCTGCCGTTCAATACAACGACGTATGAATTCGATCTCGAAGCGTTGGATGAACTGCTGAGCGATCGTACTCGGCTGGTCTGCGTTGGTGGTGCCAGCAACCTGACCGGTACGCTCAATGACGTAAAGACAATCTCTGACAAGGCCAGGGCTGTTGGCGCCTGGACGTATGTTGACGCTGTACAGTCGGCGCCGCACGTATCGACAGATGTGCAGGCTATCGGCTGTGATTTTCTCGTCTGCTCTGCCTACAAGTTTTTTGGCCCTCACCAGGGCATCCTCTGGGGAAGGCGTGACATCCTCGAAGCGCTGGAGCCCTACAAACTCAGGCCCGCGGACGACGAAATACCCTGGTGTTTCGAGACCGGGACCCAAAGCCACGAGGGTATGGCAGGCGTCCAGGCGGCCGTTGATTATTTCGCCTGGATCGGTGAAACGATGGCAAAGGACTACCAGGGCAATCACTCTGCATTTTCCGGCAGGCGACGGCACGTTCATGCGGCCCTGGATTTACTGTTCGGCTATGAAAAGGAATTGGCCACGCGATTGGTCGAAGGCTTGCAACGACTTCCCGGCGTGACGATTCGTGGGGTCACGGATCCGCATGCATTCGACCGCCGTGTGCCGACTGTAGCTTTCACGGCACAGGGTAAAAAACCACGGGATATTGTTCAGGCGCTCGCTGAGCGCAACATTTTTGCCTGGAGTGGCCACAATTTCGCGGTTGAGGTGGTTCGCGCGCTTGGTCTCGAGGAATCCGGCGGGGTCGTGCGCATCGGGCCGGTACACTACAACTCGACCGGCGAAATCGATACGCTGCTGGCGGCGCTCGCCGAGATTCTCTAACGCAAGACCAGGCCAGCGGTTCGCCAATGACCAGCCTGGTCGTCAAGCGGCGATGCTGCTTCAATAGCATTACCAATTTTAGCGGCTGTACCATATACTGCTGTGACCCGGCTTTGCGGCCGGACAACTATTTTCAACTTGGGGGAGTTCAATGATCAGAAAAATTTCATGTGCCCTGCTGGGCGCAGTTCTCACTATCTGCAGCGGGATGGCCGTTGCCGATGGACATGAGCAAGAGCAGGAACAGGAGCAGGAAAACCGGTTCCGGCCCATTGAGGTGTTTGCCTGTAATTACGTAGGCGGCAAGGGCATGAGTGACCTGAAAAAGGTCATTGGCAAGTGGAACGCCTACATGGATGGGGAAAAGCAGCACGACTACGCGGCCTACACCATGACGCCGGTACATTACAGCGAATGGGCGTTCGACGTCGCCTGGGTTGGCGTCTGGCGCGATGGCAATGCGATGGGTGCAGGTCTGGAAAATTACATGGCTACAGGCGGTGACATCGATGCCGAGTTCAGCAAGGTTGTGAGCTGCCAGTCACACAGCAATTATTCGTCGTTCAGAATGCGCGCCGGGGACTCGAACGATAACAACGATACTCAGTTCGTAGCGGGTTTCTCAGATTGCTCAGTCCGTGAAGGCAGGACCATGAATGACGCCTTTAATGCCATGCAGAAATGGAACGCGGTCCGTGACGAGGCCGGCATCGTCGGCGCCGAGTCGTGGTGGTTCCCCGGGGCTGGCAATGATGACTTTGAGGCCGATTTCAAGGCCGTGTCGGTAATACCGGACTGGAAGACTGTCGGTGCCAACTATGAAAAGATCATCATGGATGAACTGTGGCGCAAGAGATCGGATACCGTCGGGGAAGAGCTGGACTGCAATTCTGGCAGAACCTACAACGTCACTGAACATCGTGGCTGGGGCGATAACGGTTAATTGATTTTACAAGACCCACAAAGCGGCGGTTTTTACCGCCGCTTTTTTTTCGCCTGAAAAATGCCGCCCTGAGATTACAGCTCAACTCTATAGTAAGCTGCGCGTGTCAACAGACAGGGAGTGCATTCCCATGACCAGAATCACGCAGCGATTTTTCCTGTTCGCTTTGCTCTTCGTGCTTGCCGCCTGCTCGAGGCAGGGCGAGGAGACCGAGTTTGACCGCCTGCAGGACCGAGCACAGCAAGTCACTATCATGCGTGACGATTTCGGTGTTCCGCATGTCTATGCGGACACTGATGCCGATGCGATCTTCGGGATGCTTTATGCACAGGCCGAGGATGACTTCAATCGCATCGAGCAAAACTACATCTGGGCAACCGGCCGCCTCGCCGAGGTTGATGGCGAGGAAGCGTTGTACAGCGATCTTCGTGCGCGTTTGTACATGACGGTCGACGAGGCAAGGGCAGCTTATGAGGCGTCACCTGACTGGCTGAAGGCGCTCTGCGACGCCTGGGCCGATGGTCTCAACTGGTATCTGCTGACGCATCCCGAAGTCAAACCCCGATTACTGACACGTTTCGAACCCTGGATGCCGATGTTCTTCAGTGAGGGCTCGATCGGTGGGGACATCGAGTCCGTCGACGTGAATGGCATCAAGGCATTTTACGGCGCGAGTGAGCCGCTTGAAGTCGCGGCCGCAGCCCATGACGTGACATTCAGGGAACCCGCCGGATCCAACGGTTTCGCCATCGCCGGCGAGCACACCGAGAGCGGCAACGCGATGCTGCTGATCAACCCGCACACCTCTTTTTTCTTTCGCGGCGAAATTCACGTTGTCAGTAATGAAGGGCTGAACGCTTACGGCGCTGTGACCTGGGGGCAGTTTTTTGTCTACCAGGGCTTCAATGAAAATACCGGCTGGATGCACACGTCGACCTACGTCGACTTCATGGATGATTTTGTCGAAGACGTGACCGAAAAGGATGGCAAGTATTACTACCGTTACGGCGATGATTTACGGCCGGTAGAAGAGTCCGAGGTAACGCTCAAGTATCTTGATGGTGAGGAGCTGAAGGAACGCACGTTCACGATGTATCACACGCATCACGGGCCGGTTACCCACATGGCTGACGGCAAGTGGGTAGCAACGAAATTGAACTGGGATCCTGTCCGCGCGTTGCAGCAGTCCTTTATTCGCACGAAGCTGGCCAATTACGACGAGTTTCGGGACATGATGAACATGCGCACCAACTCGTCAAACAACACGGTATTCGCCGATTCGAGCGGCAACATCGGCTATTTCCATGGCAACTTCGTGCCGCGACGTGATGCTCGCTTCGATTATTCGCAGCCGGTCGATGGCAGCGATCCGCTGACCGACTGGCAGGGGCTGCACGAGGTTGATGAACTGGTCACCGTCCTCAATCCGCCCAATGGCTGGATTCAGAATTGCAATTCCACGCCGTTCACGGCAGCCGGTGCGTTCAGTCCCAAACGCGAGAACTATCCCGTTTACATGGCGCCCGATGCCGAGAACTTTCGCGGCGTTCATGCGGTCCGCCTGTT
>DATCZF010000216.1:0-5226 GCA_036526055.1 Woeseiaceae bacterium | reverse complement strand
CGGTTCCGTCATTCAGGCGGCGGGTGTCCTCGACGAGGATGACCTCCTGGTTCGCGGTACCTCGAGCGTCGGGGAATTGCTTGCCGATGAGCCCGGCGTCAGTTCAAGTTACTTTGGCCCGGCGGCCAGCCAACCGATCATACGCGGACTGGGTGGCGGCAGGGTCAGCGTTCTTACCGACAGGGTGAGTGCCCTGGACGCGTCAGATGCCAGTCCTGACCATGCCATTGCCGTCGAGGCCATCCTGGCGGACAAGGTGGAGATCATTCGCGGCCCGGCCGCACTGTTGTATGGAAGCGCCGCCTGGGGCGGAGTGATCAACGTTCTCGATGGGCGCATTCCGCAGCAACCGGCAGAAAAGTCGCTGGGCGGCATTTTTGAGGTCCGTGGCGATACCGCTGCCGCCGAACGGGCAGCAGTAGGCCGGCTGGACGGCGGCGCTGGTTCGCTTGCCTGGCACCTGGATGCTTACAACAAGCAGACCAGTGATCTCGAAATCAGCGGCTTTGCTACAGCTGATCCCGAGGACCGGCCGGAGAGTGAAGTGTCCGGCGAGTTACACAACAGCTACAGTGATGCCAGTGGTCAGTCGGCCGGTTTGACGTATTTCCTCGGCGACACAGGATTCCTCGGCGTTGCGCTTAGCAATAGCCGAAATGATTATGGCCTTCCGGGACCCGCTGAGGCAGAGGCGGGCGATGAACCGGCAATATACCCGGGCCCCTGGCTGAGCCTGGATCAGGATCGACTCGATATTCGCGGCAAGTGGAACCCTGGCGGCGTCTGGGACAGTATCGAGCTGGCAGCCGGCAAAAGCGACTACACGCATGCTGAAATAGAGGCCAGTGGCGATATTGGGACGGTTTTCCTGAACGACGCCTGGCAAATCCGCATCGATGCCAGCCACCGAGAAGTCGCCGGTTTTACCGGTGCCATCGGCATCATGATAGACGGCAGGGAATTCTCCGCGACGGGCGATGAAGCCTTCATTCCGAGAACGGAATCCGGCAGCACAGGCCTGTTCTTCCTGGAACAGCGAGACGAGGACTGGGGACAGCTGCAGTTCGGGGCGCGCATCGAGGCCGCGGACAGAAACTCGCTGGATGAGCCCGCGAATTATGACGACAATGCCGTGTCATTGGCGGCCGGTGTGCGGCGACAGCTCAATGCAGATTCGCACGTACTTTTAAATATAACGCGAACACAGCGGCACCCGGGTGTTGAGGAGCTGTATTCCAACGGTGCGCACGTTGCCACGAAGCAGTTCGAAATCGGGCTGATCGCGGCGGGCCGGGAGGCAGAAAAGGAAACGGCCAACGGTATCGAGGCCGGCTACCACTATCACATGGAAGGCATGGAGTGGGCGCTGACGGTATACCGAAATCATATCGATGACTATATCTACCAGGATCTGACTGGCGACGAGGTGGAAGGATTGCCGGTCGCGATGTACGCGCAGGCCAGCGCCGTCTTCAGCGGTTTCGAGGCCGAGTTGTCCCTCGAACAACAATGGCAAAATGGCATCGTTACAGACTTGCGAATTTTTGCCGATTACGTCAAAGCTGAATTGGCCAATGGCAATGATCTGCCGCGCATTCCGCCGGGGCGGCTTGGGAGCGAGATGCATTTTCTGGGAGACGGCTGGTCATTGGGGGTCGATGCCATCTGGCATGCCGCCCAGAACCAGGTTAGCTCGTTCGCCACCGGCAGCTTTACACAGCTCGGAGCCCACCTCGTGTATGACCTGCAGCGGGAAACAACGCTGTGGCAGTTCTTCCTGCGAGGCAGCAACCTGCTGGACGAAGACGGCCGGCGCGCAAGTTCGGTACTGGCAGCCTACGCGCCGCTTCCCGGGCGCTCGCTTCATGCCGGGTTACGGCTGCGGTTCTGAGGAATTTCCGCTAATCGCCCACATCGTGCGCTGAGCGGGTGCCTAATTGCGGGCGCTTTGCTAAATTTGACGAAAATCAATCGAGTGGAGTGACGAGCAGCCATGAGTCCGGAAAAACGCTCAGCCTACTGGCGCAAAAATCTCAGGCTCGTCGCCGCGTGTCTTGTCGTCTGGTTCCTGTCTTCGTATGTATTCGGCATCTTGCTGGTAGAGCAGCTGAATACAATTCGTGTCGGCGGATTCAGGCTGGGATTCTGGTTCGCCCAGCAGGGCTCCATCTATATCTTCGTGCTGTTGATCTTCTTCTATGCCTGGCGCATGAACAAAATCGACCGTGATCATGACGTTCATGAAGAGTAGATACCTGTCATGACACTCAAGTCTCTGACTTTTCTCATCGTGGGCGCGAGCTTTCTGCTCTATATCGGTATCGCGGTGTGGTCGCGTGCCCGCAATACCGGCGATTTCTACGTGGCCGGCAAGGGCGTATCGCCGATTGCCAATGGCATGGCGACGGCCGCTGACTGGATGAGCGCGGCGTCATTCATTTCCATGGCGGGCCTCATCGCGTTCCTTGGCTATGACGGATCCGTCTACCTGATGGGCTGGACGGGCGGTTACGTATTGCTGGCGCTTTTGCTTGCGCCTTACCTGCGAAAATTTGGCAAATTCACCGTCCCCGAATTTATCAGTGAGCGCTATTACTCGCGAGGCGCGAGGATCGTTGCCGTCATCTGCCTGATTTTTATTTCCTTTACTTACGTTGCCGGACAAATGCGCGGCGTGGGCATCGTTTTCTCGCGGTTTCTGGAAGTCGATGTGGTCACCGGACTGTGGATTGGCATGGGGGTCGTATTTGTCTACGCGGTACTCGGCGGAATGAAGGGAATAACCTATACCCAGGTGGCGCAATATTGCGTGCTGATTTTTGCCTATACGGTTCCCGCCGTCTTTATCGCAATCCAGTTGACGGGCATACCCATACCGCAAATGGCCTTTGGCGACATCGACCCGCAATCCGGGTTGAGCCTGCTGGATAAACTGGACCAGGTCGTGGTCGCGCTCGGTTTTAACCAGTACACGAGTGGGACGAAGTCAACCGTGGATGTATTTTGTATCACGATGGCGCTGATGGTCGGCACCGCCGGGCTGCCGCACGTCATAGTGCGCTTCTTCACGGTACCGAAGGTGCGGGATGCGCGCTTGTCGGCAGGTTATGCCCTGCTGTTTATCGCGATTCTTTACACGACAGCGCCGGCGGTCGGCGCGATGAGCCGTTATAACCTGGTTGAGACCATCCAGACGGGACCGATCGGCAGTGAAGACGGTAACCTCGCGTACGAGGACCGCCCCGGATGGTTCAAGACGTGGGAGCAGACCGGCCTGCTGCGTTTTACCGACAATAACGCTGACGGGCGAATCCAGTATTACGACGACCGCAACCCCGCATTCGCCGCGCAGGCGAGTGATTTTGGCTGGCAAGGCAACGAGCTGCAGGTCGACCGCGACATCATGGTCCTGGCAAACCCGGAAATCGCGGGACTGCCGAACTGGGTGATCGCGCTGGTCGCAGCCGGCGGCGTGGCGGCTGCGTTGTCAACGGCGGCAGGCTTATTGCTGGTTATTTCCGCCGCTATTTCTCACGACCTGATCAAGGGAATCATTGCGCCGCATATTGGTGATAAAGGGGAATTGCTGGCTGGCCGGATCGCGGCCGCCGCAGCCATCCTGGTCGCGGGATACCTGGGATTCGATCCGCCGGGCTGGGTTGCAGAGGTGGTGGCATTTGCCTTCGGGCTGGCCGCCGCCTCGCTGTTTCCGGCCATATTGATGGGAATATTCTTCAAAAGAATCAACAAGGAAGGCGCAATATCGGGAATGGTTTGTGGATTGCTCTTTACTTACGCTTACATTGAGTATTTCAAAGGCCTGTTTCTTAAATTTGCCGGATCGCCATGGGGAAACAACGCCCCTGACCAATGGCTATTTGGCATATCACCGGAGGGCATTGGCGTGATCGGCATGCTGCTCAACTTTGCTGTTGCCATTACGGTAAGCTACCTGACCAAGCCGCCACCGGAGCATATTCAGCACATGGTTGAAGACATTCGAATTCCCCGCTGAGAAACACGTAGTAACCAGGATAATGAAAATTTCACGCATCTTCTGGATCTTCCTGCTGCTGCTTTTCAGCGCCGGGGCGATTGCGAAATCGGACAGTGGAGCAATTGAGCCCCCTGTTTCGCAGCTGCCCAAGTTCGATGAGGCAATCAGCATCGACGGAAGCCTTGCGGAGTCTGCCTGGAGAGGGGCGCTTCAACTTGCGGTGCCTCACCAGAACCAGCCCTACGAAGGGGAAAAAGCACCGGTAGAGACAACGATGTATCTCTTCGAGGATGGCGAGAACCTGTATGTAGCGTTCGATTCCAAGGAGCCGAATCCAGAAGAAATTCGAGCGTACCTGCGCGATCGAGACAATTTCGTTGACGATGATTACGCCGGAATAATGATCGATCCATTTAACGACGGCAGAAGAGCGTATGGCTTTGCCGTCAACCCGCTGGGAATCCAGCTCGATGTAGTCAGAGATGAGATTACAAGGGAGTGGGATTTTTCCTGGGACGCCATCTGGGACTCAGCCGGGCAGCTCAATGGCGCAGGCTATATCGTTGAGATGCGTATACCGCTCAGCCAGTTGCGATTCCCGGCGAGCGAGGGCAAGCAAACCTGGCGGCTCATGGGTGTTCGAGGATGGCCGCGAGATGAGGAATACGAATTCGGTACCGTCTCCCTTAACCGGAATAACACCTGTGAGGTCTGTCAGTACCCAACAATCGAGGGGTTCGAGGGCGCCAGACCCGTCAAGGACATCGAGATTGTTCCGACGCTGACCATGATACGCGCCGATGTGCTGCCGAGCCCGTCGGCACAGAGCCTTGTCCATGGAGACCTGAAAACCGAACAGGGGATCAGCATGCGTTGGGGCGTGACGCCGGATATTACGGCAAGCTTCACGATCAACCCGGATTTTTCCCAGGTCGAGGCTGATGTTCCGGCACTGGATATCAACCAGCAATTCGCAATCTTCTATCCGGAAAAAAGGCCCTTCTTTCTCGAGGGCTCAGACTACTACCAAACGCCCTTGCAGGCGGTTTTTACGCGGACCGTGGCAGACCCGCGCTATGGCATGAAACTCACGGGCAGGCGCGGCGAACACACGTTCGGCGCCTTCCTTACGCGGGACTCGACGACCAACCTGCTGTTACCGGGACCTTTCCAGTCGGCCTCGACGTTCCTGGACACCGAAAGTGACGTGTTCGTCGGCCGTTATAGCC
>DATCZF010000215.1:0-17929 GCA_036526055.1 Woeseiaceae bacterium | reverse complement strand
GCTGCAAAAGCTCGCCTCGATGAACATCGATTTCGAGGTGGAGAGCAATGACGCGTTCGCATCGCTAAGAAGGCTTGAGGGCTGGGCAGACTTCGAGGAACGAATTGCGGCAATCAGGAAGCCTGTCGGATCGGCGACAGTGGCCTACGAACTGGATCAGGGCGACTTCATACCGGAAGGCATCGGTTTTACGGCGAATGGAGAACTACTGCTTGGCAGTGTTCGCTATGGCAACCTGCTCAGGATTGAACCTGACGGCACAGAAATGCTGGTGAGTAATGGGGCGCGAGCCGGCCACTGGAGCGTTTTCGGCATGCGAGTGCTCGATGATGGCACGGCATGGTTTGCCAGTTCCGCTGTGCCACAACACATCGGGCACGAACCGGAAGACGAGGGGCGCGCCGGCCTGTTTCGAGTCGACCTGAAGACCGGCCAGATCACGGCAAGAGCGCTGCTGCCAGACGATGGCGATGAACATGTGCTTGGCGATGTTGCTCGAGACGGCAACGGTATCTTGTACACGACGGACAGCATTGGCGGTTCGCTGTTCGCCTACGACCCGAAAGCGCGTGCATTCACGATGCTGGTTGGGCCCGGCACATTTGCATCGCCCCAGGGGCTTACACTCGACGCATCCGGTGATTACCTGTACGTTGCCGACTATAACGGCGGGTTGGTTCGTGTTGCTCTCGCTGACGGAAGTGTGGAGCCTGTAACGGCGGGGGAGAACGTCAGCCTTTATGGTATCGACGGGCTATACCGGCATGGCAATGACCTGATCGTGATACAAAACGGCTTTCGTCCGAACCGGGTGACGCGCCTAACGTTGTCCGAAGATGGCCTGTCGATTGCCGCGCATGAAATCCTGGCGATGAACCTGCCGGAATTCGACGAGCCGACGCTGGGTTCCATTCGGGACGGGAAATTCTATTTTGTCGCCAACAGCCACTGGAACCGGTTCAATCAGGATAATGAGTTGCCGCTAAACCTGCGCGGGCCGGTCATAATGGTGCTGAATCTTGAGCGACAGAGGAGTGTTGATAAATGACTTACAGCCTGCACGACTTGGTCGGCAATATCGGAGTCGTATTAATCCTCGGCAGCTACTACTGGCTGCAAGCCGGCAAAACGACAGTTGAAGACATGTCATATTCGCTGGTCAACGGGCTGGGCGCGCTGCTTATTCTCGTCTCCCTGTACCGGGACTTTAACTTGTCGGCAGTCATTATCGAGCTGGTCTGGCTTGCGATCAGTATTTACGGCGTCTGGCGCATTTGGCTGCGACGACCGCGGGCAGGGTCACAACCATGATAGCGATTGCCCCGGACTTTACGGACGAGGACCCCTTGGTGTTTACTCTGTTGCCATGAACTGGCGAATCTATTTCCTGGCATTGAGCTTGCTTATACCCGCTGAGAAGCCTGCCGCTGCGGAGAGCGCTGCGGCATTAAGCAGCGTGGATCGGAGCAACCTCGTGCCGTCCTGGCTGGTGCAATTGCCGGAGAGCGTCAGCGATGTGCTGGTGGCTGATACGGGTGGTTCACGCCTGATAAGACTGAAGCGTAGCGGGAACGGCTTCGTTGAGGCGGAGTCCCGCTACATGTCGATCGGCACCCGCGGCGTCGGCAAGGAAAAAGCATGGGATAAGAAAACCCCGCTGGGAATCTTTTTTGTCACCCACGAGCTCGACACCAGCAAACTGCCGGCCAAATACGGCATAGCCGCCTATCCGCTCGATTACCCGAATGCGTGGGATCGATATCGTGAGCGCAGCGGCGACGGCATCTGGATACACGGTGTCAACCCGGCGACACCGAACCGCCCTGCTTTGGACACCGACGGCTGCCTGGCCTTGCCGAACGACGAGTTGTCGAGCCTCGCCCCTTTGCTGCAGCCCCTGGTGACGCCAGTTATCGTTACCCGTGATATGCGTTGGGAGGATTCGGTGCTGGTCGAGGAGCGAAGCTCGGGTTTGCGTGATGCCGTGGAGCGCTGGCGGCAAAGCAATGCCGCAGGGGATCTGTTCGCCCACCTTGCCCTGTATGCCGATGATTTTCGTCTCGCAACAATGGATAAGCCCGAGTGGGCCGCGTACAAGCAGGGTGTTTTTGCGGCCAGAGGGCCCATTGGGCTGGCAATAGAGGACCTGATGTTGCTGCAGGATCCCGAAGCGGAGAATTTGTTTGTGAGCCGCTTTCGCCAGGTGGCGGTGACCCCGTCAGGAGATCGGGTGGAAGTGGTCAAGCGCCTGTATTGGCAGCGTGACGACAGTCTTGGCTGGAAAATCGTGACGGAAGATACCGGCTGATTCGAGCCTGTCCGGCCCGAACCAGCCGTTAGCTGTTGCTAGCGAATGCTTTCTTTTTCAACCAATTCGTCGACGGCTTCCAGCAGACCCGGGTAGCTGCCTACCTCGGCGGCACCCAGCCGGTATTTGCCATTGACGACAATCGCGGGAACGCCGGTGATGCCATAGCGGCGCGCGAGGTCCTGGGCCACGCGAAGTTTCTGGTCAACCTCGAACGACTTCCAGGTCTTGCCGAAAGTTTCGGCATCCACGCCGAAGCGTTCGAAGAACTTCTGGATTGCGCCCTCTGAAGTCAGCCGGTTGCCACGGCGATGATATTCCTGGAATACCGCCGCGCGAAACTCCTCCGGATTCGCCAGGGCACCATTCTTGGCGAGAACCTCTTCGGTGTAATAAAGACGGCCATGCAGCGCAACGAGTGGATTCCAGAGAGCGGGAATACGCACGAAACGAACATTGGCCGGCAGGTCCTGCTTCCACTTGTTGATATAGGACTCAAAGTCAAAGCAATGGCCGCAGCCGTACCAGAACACTTCCGCCACTTCGATTTTGTCGGCGCCACCAACCGTCGGTTGCGTTGGTACCAGGCGCCGATAATGCGTGCCTTCCTTGTATTTCCACTCCCGCAGTACTTGCGCGGTTTCGGGTTCTGGCAGTTTGATGGCCACGGCTTCTTCGACCACCTCAGCGGCCGATTCCTCGACCAGTTCCGGTTTAGCCTCTTCCTCTGCAGGCGGCTCTTCGGCAACGGGTTCCACCACAGCCGGTTCCGGCTGGGTCTCCTCAATGGCTGGCTCCGGCGCAGGTTGCTCAGCGTCCTTGCCTGAATCGCAGGCGGACAGGAAAAACATCGTCGCAAAAAGCAGGGCGAAAATTTTCTTCATAAGCAAATCTCGATTAGCGGGTTAAGTCGAATAACGTCTGTTGCAAGCTCGGGCGATCAGTGCAGACCCTGGACATAAGAGCTTACCGCCTTGATATCGTCCTCGCTAAGCCGGGAAGCAATATCGCGCATCATTTTTGCCGGTGCATCCGTTTTGCGCTCACCCTTGGCATAGGCACGTAATTGAAGGGCGGCATAGGTTGCATGCTGACCAGCGATCGCGGGAAAGCCCGCCGGTTCGTTACCGATGCCTGTCGGCCCATGACAAGCGATGCATGCAGTAACGCCTTTGGCAGCGTCGCCGCCCTGGTAAAGGGTGCGGCCCCGATCGACCGTATCCGCATTTGCGACAGCCTTGGGCGTCAACGTCTGCGCAGCAAAGTAGGCAGCGAGATCCTGCATATCCTGGTCGGAGAGCATCATTGCCTGGGCGCTCATCAGCGGGTTGCTGCGGCTGCCATCCTTGAACGCGGCCAACTGCCTGGCCGTATAGGAGGCGTGCTGCCCGGCAAGGCTCGGCCACTCCGGATTCATGCTATTGCCATCGACACCATGGCATCCCGCGCAGGTCATCGATTTGGCCTTCCCTGCCTCGGCAGAGCCCTCGGCCACGGCGGACCCGGCCCCCAGCAGGCCAACAAAAAAGACGATTAGCGGGATTACCTTGTTTGCAACGTTTGTCATCATTTCCATAAACCGTTTATCAGTAATGCTGCCACTTTCACCAGTGGCGGCAGGAATATACACAGAGTTTTGTCCCGGCGTAGCGGCCCGGACCGGGCGTTATGCTAGACTAAGCGGGCCCAGAATTATACATAGAATCCAGCAGGCTCGTCTTCGTTGTCACAATATCCCGACGCAAAATTTCTCCTCAGCGCCAATCAGCCCAGCCAGTTTGTGCCCGATGAAGGCACGGAAATCGCCTTTGCAGGCCGATCAAACGCGGGCAAGTCGAGCGCGATCAACGTCATTATCAACCGGCGCCAGTTCGCCCGGACCAGCAAAACACCGGGCAGGACCCAGTTGGTCAATTTCTTCCATCTCGCGGAGGGCAAGCGACTCGTCGACCTCCCCGGTTATGGTTTTGCCAAAGTTGCCGAGGCGATCAGGGCGCATTGGGGCGAGCTACTGCAAACCTATTTTGAGGAGCGGCAAAGCCTGCAGGGCCTGTTCCTGATTGTCGACATTCGCCGCGGTATCACGGATTTCGACGAGCAAATGCTGGCGCTTGCCGGTTCGGCCGATTTGCCGGTGCACATCTTGCTGACCAAAGCCGACAAACTGAAGCGTGGACCGGCGATCAACACGCTCCTGCGGGTACGCAAGGAAATCGGCAAGGCGGCGAGTGTGCAGCTGTTTTCGGCGCTTAGCCGGCAGGGGGCGGAGGAGGCCAGGGAGACGCTGGCGAAGTTCCTCGAGGGCTCGGCAAGGACACCGGCAGGCGCATAAAAAAAGGTGCGGCGAAAACACCGCACCTCAAGTATCAGCTATCGGTAAGGGGTGACCGATATGCTTTGCCCGCACATGGGAGGTGGGCGGGCAAGTGCTATTCACACTCAGTTGGTTTGAGCGATGCGCCCGAAAAAAGTTCCCGCCGGGCTCAAAACAGGCGTTCCTCAGTGCGCCTCGTCCCAGTTAAGGCCTGTTCCCGCCTCGACCTTCAGCGGCACTGCCAGCGTGGCGGCATTGGTCATGAGATCGATGATATTGGTGCGCACGGCGTCGATTTGATCGTCCCGGACTTCGAGTACCAGCTCGTCATGCACCTGCATGATCATGCGCGCATCTGCCTGGTCCTTTTGCAGCCAGCGATACACGTCGATCATGGCTTTCTTGATGATGTCGGCCGCCGTTCCCTGCATGGGCGCGTTGATGGCGCTTCTTTCGGCGTACTGGCGCCGTTGCGGGTTACGGTCACGAATTTCCGGTAAATACAGGCGCCGACCGGCGACCGTTTCCACAAATCCGTCCTCCCTGGCCTTTTCGCGCGTGCCGTCCATATAGGCCTTTACGCCCGGATAGCGGTCGAAGTAAAGATCCACGTAGGTCTGCGCTTCGCCCCTGCCGACCCCGAGCTGCTTGGCCAGGCCGAAGGCTGACATTCCATACATCAGGCCGAAATTGATCGCCTTGGCCGAGCGCCGCTGGTCGCTTGTGACATCTTCCAGCGCGACGCCGAATACCTCCGCTGCGGTGGCGCTATGGACGTCCTGGTCCATGGCAAACGCCCTGAGCAGGCCCTTGTCCCCGGACAGGTGCGCCATGATCCGCAGTTCGATCTGCGAGTAATCGGCAGCGAGCAGTTTATAACCCTGCGGGGCGATAAAGGCCTGTCGAATTCGCCGGCCCTCCGGCGTTCGGATGGGGATGTTTTGCAGGTTCGGGTCAGTCGACGACAGTCGCCCGGTCGCCGTGACTGCCTGGTGATAGGAGGTATGGACGCGCCCGGTGGCGGCGCAAATCTGCCCGGGGAGCTTGTCCGTATAAGTGCTCCTGAGCTTGGCGACGCTGCGGTATTCGAGGATTACCCGGGGCAGGTCGTACTCGTCGGCCAGTTCCTGCAGCACGTCTTCAGCCGTCGACGGTTGTCCCTTCGGGGTTTTGCGAATGACCGGCAAAGACTGTTTCTCGAACAGGATTTCCTGCAGTTGTTTCGGCGAGCCCAGGTTGAACGGCCCACCGGCAAGTTCATGGGCCTGGGTTTCCAGTTGTTGCATGGTGCTGGCGAGCTCGCCGCTTTGCTTGCGCAACATCTCCCGGTCGATCAATACGCCGGCCTCTTCCATGTCCAGCAGGATAGGGACGAGCGGCTGTTCGATCTGTTCGTAAACGTCGAGCAGGCGTTGCTCTTTTTCCAGCTCGGCGCGCAGCTTCTGGTGAAGGCGAAGCGTTACGTCGGCGTCCTCTGCCGCGTAAGGCGCCGCCTGCTCCAGTGGTACCTGGTTAAAGTTCAGCTGTTTGGCGCCCTTGCCGGCAACATCTTCGTAATGCACGGTGTCGATGTTCAGGTAATACCGGGCGACGGAATCCATGTCATGCCGTGTCGCCACGCTATTGAGCACATAGGACTCGAGCATCGAATCGAAGCGCATGCCGCGCAAATCAATCTGGTAGCGGGCGAAGATGTGCGCATCGTATTTGAGGTGGTGGCCAACCTTGGGCCTGCTTTCATCCTCGAGGAACGCACGCAGTTTCTTGAGTACCTCATCGCGCCTCAATTGCTGCGGCGCGCCCGGGTAATCATGGGCAACTGGTATGTAGGCGGCTTCTCCCGGGTTGACTGACAGGGATATGCCCACAAGCTCTGCCTGCATGTAGTCGATGCTGGTCGTCTCCGTATCGATGGCAACCAGTTCGGCCCCTGCGATTCGGTCGAGCCATTTTTGCAGCGCCTTGTCGTCGAGCACGGTCTCGTAATCGCTCTCTGTGCGATGCTCGACAGCCTTTGACGGTTCGTCGTTGGTATCTTCGGCTTCCTCGAGCTGCCGCAGTAACTGGCGGAGTTCCAGCCGCTCGTAAAGATCGCGCAACTTGTCGCGGTCGCCGGTTGCCGGCTCCAGGTCTTCAAGCCGTAGCGGCAGGTCAAGCTCCTGGTGAATGGTTGCAAGCTGGCGTGAGAGTTTCAGCTGCTCGATGTGGTCGCGCAGGCTCTCGCCAACCTTGCCACCGATTTCACCGGCATTTTGAATGATGTTGTCGACGCTGCCGTATTCGTTGAGCCACTTTGCCGCGGTTTTGGGCCCGACCTTGGGAACGCCCGGGATGTTGTCGGACGTGTCACCGACCAATGCCAGGTAGTCGATAATCTGTTCGGGAAAGACGTCGAATTTTTCCTTGACCCCTTCGCGATCCAGCCATTTGCCGGTCATCGTGTTGACGAGGGATACACCATCGGTGACAAGCTGCGCCATGTCCTTGTCACCCGTGGAGACGACGACCTGCAGCCCCTGTTCGCGCGCCTGCCGGCAGAGCGTACCGATGACGTCGTCCGCTTCAACGCCCTCGATACGCAGAAGGGGCAGCCCCATTGCCGTTACCGCATCGAGTAATGGCTGTACCTGGGCCCTGAGTTCATCCGGCATGGGCGGCCGATTTGCCTTGTAGGCTGCAAACAACTCGTCGCGAAAGGTTTTTCCCGGGGCATCAAAAACCACCGCCACATGGGAACCGGCCTGCTCCCTGACGAGCTTGTTGATCATGTTGAGAACGCCATAAACGGCGCCCGTCGGCTCGCCCCTTGAGTTACTCAGGGGCGGCAGGGCATGAAAAGCTCGATACAGGTAGGAAGAACCGTCAATCAGTACCAGCGAAGTAGCGGTCATCGGAAAAGCTACAGTTCCTTCTGCTCGCCGGAGTCTTCGTCGGATTTTTGTGGGGCGTCACCTTGTTGCGGGACCGTCGTCTGAATCTCGCTGGGGGTGCCCGGCAGATACAAGGGTCCTTCCTGCCCACAGGCGCCAAGCAGAAATAGGCCGCAAAGGGTGAGAAGCATAAAACGGAGTCTGTCGCTCATATTACCGTCCTGTCTCTGGTGAAAGATTGCCTCAAAACTCTGGTCGAGGTGGGTGGTTAGTATATGACAGCTTGAGTCAGGATGCGCCGGAAAAGGCTATTCCAGAACGTCAGTGCGGTTCACCAAGGGCAAGTGCCGTGAAGTATGGAACAAGGCCGGCAAAGGGCTGATATCATTGCCGTCTTTTCATGACCCGGGATGCAGTGGTATGGCTTTGGAGACGGTTGAAACGGGCAGGCAGGATGCAACAGCAGCGATCATCTGGCTGCATGGTCTCGGCGCCGACGGGCATGACTTCGAGCCGATCGTGCCGGAGCTGCAGCTGCCCGCAGACATGAACGTGCGCTTTGTATTCCCGCATGCGCCGGTGAGGCCGGTAACGATTAATGGCGGCATGTCGATGCGCGCCTGGTACGACATTATCAGCCTGGACAGGGACGGCCCGCAGGACGAGGCCGGTATTCGCGACAGCAGTGAGCTGCTTTGCCAGCTGATCGAGCGTGAGCAGCAGCGCGGGATCGCTTGCGACAGGATTATCCTTGCGGGCTTTTCCCAGGGTGGTGCGATTGCATCACACACGGCATTGCGCTTCGAGCATCGGCTTGCCGGGCTGATGGCATTGTCGACTTACCTGCCGCTGACCGAAACGCTGCAGCGCGAGGTCGTCACCAATCCACAGGCGCAGGACAGGGCATTACCGGTATTCATGGCGCACGGTTCCTTCGACCCCGTTTTGCCGATGGCGCTGGGAGCAGGCTCGCGGGATGTTCTCGGGAAGCTGGGCTATACCGTGGAGTGGCATGACTACCCGATGGCACATGCGGTATGCATCGAAGAAATTCGCGACATTCGTGCGTGGCTAATCAAGGTGTTGGGATCGGCCGCATAAACTCCGCTACAGGATGGCCTGGCCCGCCGGCGGCGCATGTTTTTCCAGTAACCAGTCGTCGACGAGGCGCCTCGCAATTGACAGCTTGAAGGGCAGCTTCGGATAGCCCGATTCGATCTCCTTGCGCGTAAACCACGCTGCCTCTGCCAGCTCGCCGTCCAGCAGCTGAATGTCATCCGTCGTTGCAATCGCATGAAACCCCAGCATCAATGCCTGTGGAAATGGCCAGGGCTGCGAGCTGTGATAGTGAATGTTGTCGACATCAATATTGGTTTCCTCGCGCACCTCGCGCCTGACGGCATCTTCGAGACTCTCACCGGGCTCCACGAAGCCGGCGATGGTCGAAAATCGTCCTTCCGGCCAGTCCGCCTTGCGGCCCAGCAGGCAGCGATCGCCCATCGACACAAGAACGATGATTGCCGGGTCGACACGGGGAAAAACCTGCCGTGCACACCGGTTGTCAGTGCATATGCGAGAGTTACCTGCGGACTTGTTGCGCAATGGCGCACCACAATGGCTGCAATGGCGGTGTGTCTGATGCCAGGTAACCAATGCACGGGCATGTGCGACAAGGTTGGCCTCGTCTGCTGGCAAAACCCCACCGAGGTAGCGAAGGTCGTGAAATTCGCCAAACGGCGCTAACGGCGTTTGCTCACTTTCGATGCGCAATGCGAACGTCGGCCGCTCGCGGAACAGGCCGAGAAAAATCTGCTCCTGGTCGCCCAGGAAGGCTGCGAGGTCGCCGCCGGCCAGCAAGCCGGCGCGCAGTGGCTCGCCACTGGCAAGACAGCGATCATCCCATATCGGCACGAAGCGGCTCTGCGGGTCGCTGGCCGCTCGATTGATCCACTCGACATCGTCACGTTGCAGTCCCGCGCGATCAACGAAAGCACCGGCAAAGGTGTTGTGGAATTTCTCCATTCGGCCGTGACCCGGTTAACCCGTGGGCTCCAAAGCCCTTTCGGCGATCAGGAAGCCATCTTCGTCTGCATACAGGTAATCGCCCGGAGTGATTTTTACGCCCGCAAAAAACAGCGTGGTATTTGTTTTTCCCTTACCTTGCTTCTTGCTCTTGCGGGGGCAGGTGCCGATGGCGCGAACGCCGATTTCGGTTGCGTTAATCTCATGGCTGTCGCGGACGCAGCCGTTGACGATGATGCCTTGCCAACCGTTCTGCGCAGCGAGTGAGGCGAGATTGCCGCCGATGAGGGCGCAGCGAACAGATGCGCCGCCATCGACAACAAGAACGCGACCGTCCCCTGGCATATCGAGCGCCTGTCTCACGAGCGTGTTGTCTTCAAAGACGTTCAGCGTAACCACGGGCCCGGCGAAGCTGCGGCGTTTGCCGAAGGCGCGAAACCCTGGTTCGGCGATATGGACTTCATCACCGAACTCGTCGCAAAGATCCGCTGTATGAATTGGTTTCACCAGCGGTCATTCTTTGCGCAGGTTGTTGGCCACCAGCGGCTGCCCATTTGCTGCAGCTAGCGCCTGTCTTGCAACAGGTCGCGTATTTCGGCTAACAGCTTTTCCTCGGCCGACGGTCCCGGCGGCGGTGGCGGGGCGGCTTCCTGCTGCTTCTTCAGCTTGTTCATTCCCTTGATCACCAGGAAGATCGCGAACGCGACGATAGTGAAGTCGATGACCGTGTTGATGAACAGGCCATATTTCAAAATTGGCGCGCCGGCAGCTTCAGCGGCTGCAATAGTCTGATGGCCTGCGAGGCTGAGATCGACGTATAAATCGCTAAAGTCGACGCCGCCAAGAATGAGCCCGATCGGTGGCATGACCACATCATTGACGAGCGACGTGACAATCTTGCCGAAGGCAGCACCAATAATGATACCGACGGCCATGTCGACGACGTTGCCGCGCATTGCAAAATCTTTAAATTCTTTGAGCATTGCAAATCTCCCCTAAAGCATGACGTACAGAAGCGACGTCAGTTGGAGGTCTTAGTCTAACGCAAAAAAACCCATCGTTAGCCCGATTCAATGAATGCCCTCGCCCCGGGACGCCGCTGGCGGCTAAGTGCAATTTCGCATCCCGGACACTGCTTGTAATCGAGAGCGTAGGCATCCTGTACGTACAGGGCCGAGCATTTGCGGCAGGTTGCCAGGTAGAGTTCGTCGTTGCGGCAGATGTTGTGCAACAGGTTCCAGGCCCATTCGAAGTTCAGCTGCGCATCAGGATGCAGGGCTCGGTAGGTTTCGTAGGCGCGGCAAACGCGATGCCCAAACTCCACATCCGGTTTTGGCCAGCAGGAACGGACCTTGTGATTATCGTCGGTACGGAGCAGCAGGCTGGCGCGAAACAAGGCGACCAGCGTGGTCGCCTGGAGCTGGTTTGTCGGGTTCTTGACGAAACGGGTCACCTGTTGCGGCGATTTGCCGCGACGCCTCCTGACCCCGGTTCGCCCCTGGCCGGAAAAATACGAGTTATACAGCTTGCGAATTCGATCGTCGCTCAGGCCCGTGCAGAGCCGAATGGTCCTGGTACGGGCTTCATGGCCGATCATTCGCAGCGCGAGCTCGAATTGGTGCCGCTCGGCGGCATAGCGGTTGTCACTAAGACGCATTTCTCCCCCTTTATGTAAGTTTTAGACCATATAAGTTATATTTATACCCTATATTATTCAGATGTGGTCATAAAAACCAATTTATATGTTACTTTTTTAACAGGATTTGCAGTTTGCAAGAGGGGGGATTATGCATTTCCACGGCCCGGAGCGAGTCGATCTCGACGACCTGCACGAAATCAACCAGACCTTTTTAAACCTGCTGCGCAGCCCCGTTGTCGGGCCGACGCTTTTGTCCGATGTGCCGGAAGCGCTCGCCGCTCGCCTGCGAAATCTGCATGACACCGAGCGACGACGCCTCGCCCGCAGCCCTTTCCTGCTTTGTTCCTGTCGCGAAGACGATGTCGAGTTTTGGCAGGCGTTGCTGCAACCCGGGGCATCCGCAGACCTGTTTGCCGGCGATACCGGGACCTCACCCGATTTTTTGCGATTCCTGTCCGGCATCATCGCGTTTACCTGGCAGCTGTCGCGCAAAAATCCCTTTGTGGCACGGCTGGTAACGGGCGCAACGACAGCGTGGTGCGAGGAAATCGCAGCGCAACCGTTATTGCGCCTGATTGACGTGGCCAGCCGCAACAGCGACACGCTGCGCCTGCGCTTGGTCGGTAACGATGATTTCTGGAAGCAGCTATTGCGCAATGGCGTCAGTGAAGATGCGCTGGTTCGCAGGGCGGCCCGCGTAAGCGGGCTGCAGAGGATATTGCTGGCGACACGAGCGCCGACGCGCTTGCTGCTGGCCGCGAAAACCACGAACGCGCCGCACTCGCGCAGCATCCACAGGCCGGCAGACGACACGCGCTGAGGCTGCGTGCCGCGCTGACATGTGTTGCGGAGGGCGACGAAAGCCATGCTGCTGTATACAATCCTTGCCGTATGTATGCCCTGTCGATTCAAAAACTGACCAAAACCTACGGTAACGGCAAGGAGGCGCTTCGAGGTATCGACTTTAATGTCGAACCTGGCGACTTTTATGCCTTGTTGGGCCCGAATGGTGCGGGCAAGACGACCGCCATCGGAATCATCTGCTCCCTCGTCAACAAGACAGGCGGCAACGTGAGCATCTTTGGCCATGACATCGATACGGACACCGAGTCGGCCAAAGCCTGCATTGGCCTCGTGCCGCAGGAAATCAACCTGAACCTGTTCGACACGGTACTGAATATCGTATTGAACCAGGGGGGCTACTACGGCCTGTCGCGACGAGTCGCGTTGCAGCGGGCGGAGAAGTACCTGCGCGAACTCAGGTTGTGGGATCGCCGCCATGACATCGCTCGAAACCTGTCGGGAGGCATGAAGCGGCGTTTGATGATTGCGCGGGCGCTGGTCCACGAACCACGGCTGCTGATTCTCGATGAACCCACTGCCGGCGTGGATATCGAAATCCGTCGCTCGATGTGGGAGTACCTGAGAACAATAAACGCGGCCGGCACGACCATCATCCTGACAACGCATTATCTCGAAGAGGCGGAAAGCCTGTGCCGGCATGTCGCCATCATCAATGACGGAGTGATTATCGAGGATGCGCGCATGAGCACAGTGCTGCGCAAGCTGCAGCGGGAAATCTTTGTCTTGTCCCCTGCGGAAGTACTGCAGGAGAGGCCGGCCCTGGCCGGTTTCGAGTGCCATTTGCGGGATGACGGCGATCTCGAAGTCGCCGTTGACGCCACGCATGACCTGAACCAGTTGTTTGCGGCGCTGAACCACGCGGGGATTCATGTGGCAAGCATGCGCAACAAGGCAAACCGTCTCGAAGAACTGTTCATGGGCATGGTGGAGTCCGGCAAGTCGGACGCAGGCCATGCCGAAAGCGGAGTCGACCCGGCATGAATCTCAGGTTGAACTGGAATGCCCTGGTCACGCTGGTTCGCAAAGAATTCCTGCGCGTCGTGCGTATCTGGGTACAGACGATCGTGCCGCCCGCAATCACGATGACGCTCTATTTCATCATATTCGGCAGCCTCATCGGGCGTCGCATCGGCGACATGGGCGGATTCAACTACATGCAGTTCATTGCGCCCGGACTGATCATGATGTCCGTGATTACCAACTCCTACGGCAACGTCGTGTCATCGTTTTTCGGCGCCAAGTTTGGCCGGCATATTGAGGAAATGCTCGTGTCGCCCATGGCGAATGCCACCATAATCATTGGCCACGTGCTGGGAGGTGTGATCCGTGCGGCGATGGTGGGTCTTCTCGTCACCGTGGTGGCGTTGTTGTTCACGGACCTGTCGGTTGCACATCCGCTGATCACAATTTCGATAGTCCTGATGTCGTCCGTCGTCTTCTCGCTAGCCGGCTTCATCAATGCAGTATTTGCGAAAAAGTTTGATGATATTTCGATCGGGCCAACTTTCGTGCTGACGCCGTTGACCTATCTTGGCGGTGTGTTCTATTCGATTTCCCTGTTACCCGAATTCTGGCAAAAGGTTTCGCTCGCCAACCCGATTCTCTACATGGTGAACGCGTTTCGCTACGGCATTCTGGGAGCGTCGGATATCAGCATCGGGCGCGCCTACCTCATCGTCACGATATTCATCATCCTGTTGTTTTCTGCCTGCCTGTGGCTGATGAAGCGCGGCGTCGGCATAAGGGAGTGAGCCATGTGTGGACGATTTGCATTCTATTCGCCTGCCGAGGCAACCGCGGCGCTCTTCGGCGTCACGAATGCACCCGCCGTCGAGCCGCGCTATAACATAGCGCCGACCCAATACATTGCGGCGATCAGAGCCAACGAGCAGGGCGAGAAACATCTGGTCATGCTGCGCTGGGGGCTTGTCCCGTTCTGGGCCAAGGATCCGTCAATCGGTGCGCGCATGATTAATGCGCGGGCAGAAACCGTGGCGGAAAAACCGTCGTTTCGCGGCGCATTCAAAAAGCGGCGTTGTCTCGTTCTGGCAGACGGCTATTACGAATGGCAACGAAGCGGCGAGGTCAAAATTCCCTGGTTCATCTCTCGAAGCGACGAACAGCCAATGGCCTTCGCGGGGCTGTGGGAGTCCTGGCAGGATCCGGGCTCGACGAGCCCACTGGAAACAGTGACGATCATCACCACGGAAGCGGACGAATTCCTTGCCCGTCTGCACCATCGCATGCCGCTCATACTCGCGCCGGAACAGGCGCAGACCTGGTTGCAGCCGGACTCCATGCTGCCGGAGACAAGCGCGGCCCTGCGCGCGTGGCCGGTAGACCGGCGCGTCAATAACGCGCGCAACGAGGGTGCGGAACTGATTGAGCCTGCGGGCGAGGCTTTAAGCGCCTGAATCCAGCCTGGCCAGCAATTCTCGTGGGGGCGTGTAGTGCTGCACGGCCACGACCAGCGTACCCGGCCCGCCGTGCACGCCAATGGCAGTACCAAGGTCGGTTATGTAGGTCCTGGTCGTTGCGGGTAACTCCTTGCGCAGCATCGATTCGAGCTCAACCGCTTCCGGTTCGCAGAGGGCGTGCCCGATGGCTACCCTGAGCTGCGGCGCGTCCGGGACCCGCCGCGCAAGATAGCGGGCAAAGCGGCGCAACAGGTTGAAGCGGCCAACCATGAAGCCATTGGCGGTCAGCTTGCCATCAGGCTCGGTGCGCAGCACGGGCACGATGCGCAACAGGTCGGCGAGAACCTTGCGCGATGCCGGCACTCTGCCGCCGCGTACCGCGTAACGCAGATCCTTGACGAGCCCGAACGTGTAGGTGTTCTTGATGATCGGCTCGAGAAGCCGCAGGGTCTCGCCGACATCCATGCCGCTCTCTGCACATTCGGCGGCGTAGAGAGTAATCAGCCCTTCACCGAGGGATGCGTTCAGTGAATTTACGACGTGTACCTCACCGGCGGCATTTACCCGGCTGGCGGCGTGTCTTGCCGTTTGCAGCGTGCCGCTTACCGTCGGCGTGAGGTTGATCGAAATGACGTCCGGGTAGTGGCTTGCCAGGAACTGAAACTGCCGTCGAAAATCACCCGGCGATGGCTGTGAAGACTTGGGCGGTTCAGGGTTGGTGCGCAGCTCTTCGAAAAACTGCTCGGGCGTTATCGTTACCTTGTCGAGATAGGCATGTTCACCAAAATGGACACGCGCCGGCACCATGTGGATATCGAAGCGTTCCATCTCGTCCTCGGGAATATCCGCGGCCGAGTCGGTAATGACGGCAAATTTCTTCTTGTCACCATGGGTGCTGTGTTGCTGCCGCTCCATGTCATCGGCTTTTTCTCCCTGTATCTCGCCGAAACGCTTCGCCACGGTAAACACGGTTTCAGGATCGTTGACATGGATGTGTATCTTCGCTTTTTTCTTGGTGCCCGCGAGCACCAGCGAGTCGCCGAGTGCGGACAGCGCTTCGCGCAATTTACGCCTGTCGATGTCATCGCCGCTGATGATGCACTCGGTACAGACGCGGAAAGTAAGGTCGGCCTGTTCGCCGGCGACATCCGGAATAATGATGCCTTCCTCATGCAAGGCGAGCTCGGGCTCCTCACAGAAGATGCCGTCGCGGAGGTAGGCGGCAAACCCTTCCAGCAAAACCACGAAACCCTTGGCGCCGGCATCGACAACCCCGGCCTTGCGCAATACCTCAAGCTGACCCTGGGTTGCGGCCAAAGCTGTTTCCGCCACGGCTATGGCCTGTTCCAGTTGTTCACCGATGCAGTCTGCGCTTGTTGAACCGGCGCCTTGCGCCATGCTTCGGCCAACGGCGGCAGTGACCGTGAGAATAGTGCCTTCCCGCGGTTCTTCGAGAGCGTCATGGGCGTATTCAGCGCCCTTGGTCACGGCCGCGGCAAAAGTGTCCGGCGCAAAACTCTCCACATCCTCTGCGGCATCGCTCATGCCCTGGAAAAATTGCGCGACAATGGCGCCCGAATTGCCGCGCGCGCCATCGAGCAGGGCGTCCGCCATGTTGGCGAGCAGGGCGCCGACGTGAGGCTGCTGCCAGTGCTTGAGAATTCCAAGCGCCGCGCCCAGCGACAGGGTCATGTTCGTTCCGGTATCACCGTCAGGCACCGGAAAAACATTGATGCGATTGAGCAGCTCTTGTTCGGCAATGACGCAGTGGATCCCGGAGCGCAGGGCGGCAGCCATGTTTTCGGCAGTGATTGCGCTAATAACATTCCGTGCTGAACTCATCGGCTACCTGTCTCTCGAGCGGGGGCTATTCGCGGGGCAATAAAAAGCGGTGCGTGTCCTGCTGCAGGATGACACCGTCTGGCGTGATGGCGATGACGCGCGGGCCATCAACCAGCTGTTCACCTTCGCGGTACTTGTTCATATTGATGAAGACAAAACGGTCTGCCGCCACGTCGCTGTAGACATGTATATCAACATGAAGGTCGGTCCCTTGTAGCGAACCGTTTGCCACAAGCGTGGCATAGGTTGGATAACTGTCGAATTCATCGGCCTGGGTCTGAGTCGCAGCCACGGAGACCGGCGGCGAAGCGTCAGCGGCGCTGTCAGCGTCCGCGACAATGGCCGTGTCGGCTTCTGCCGATAGTGGCCGAGTTTCCTGTCGCGGTGTGATGACCGGCTGCGGGGCCGCCTGCTGCACTGCTGTGGTAACCGGTGCCTGCTCATCTGTCAGTGTGGCCGGCGGCTCTGTTACGGGGGCGACGTCAGGGCGGAAATAGATGCCGAGCAACACCGCGACGTTGAAAACCAGCAATGCTCCCAGCACCCACATCCATGCGGGCGTTTTCTGCCTGGCCGCTGGCCGGGCAACATCAGCCAGCGTCGGACTGGCCTGACGCTGCCGTTCCGACTCCGACTTTTTCAGTGCATCCAGGATAAAAGACATCCCCGTTCCCCGTTTCTGTAGCTCAATAGCCTGTCATGTCGACGTAACGATACGCGGCGTGTTGTCCGAGGCGAGACTGGAGTTGATTATGATCTGGGTCTGTTGCCCCGCCAGTCCATCCACCTTGAGACGATTGCGTCGCTGAAAGTCTCTCAGAAATCGCTCAAGTTCGTCATCGAAATAATCCGGTGACGTGCTGTCTGATGCATAAGCCGAATCGATCGCGGCCAGGCTGTTGCGCAGCCAGATGACGTCCGGATCGCGCATCCCCTTGCGTAACGACTTGGGATTGTCGCTGGGCGGATTCCACAAAAGCAGATACTCGCCGTACCAGAGCTCGGCGAGTTCCTGTAACGGGAATTTCAGCGCCTCAGCACCCATCGAAATTACGGCGGTATCGCCCTCCATGGCGGTCAGGACCACCTGGTGTTCGTAGCCGTCCGTGTCCGTCAGGTTCAGTATCGCGGGACGATTGAGCTGCCTGAGCAGGGCCCATGTGCCGCGCTGAAACAGGCAGGCCAGGCCGCGTTGTTCCGCCTGGCGACAGGCATTACCGGCCTCAGTGTCATACTCCGCGCCCCACAGGGCAAACAGTGTAGTCATGGCGGCGTCCGTCCCGGTAGCGGAACCCTGTTGCGCAAGCATTTCCTCGAGCGACGGCCCCGGCGCCGGCTCTGCCTGGATTTCTGCTGCAGAAGGCGCTGCCTCGGCAGTCGGCGTCATGGCCGGGTCGGGCACGACGGCGGCGGCTTGTGGTTCGTTTGCCTGTACTGTTTCGCCTGGCTGATCACCCGTGATCAGGGGCAGGCCCAGCGCGACAATGGTGATTGCAGCGGCCCAGAGCGCCGGCACCAGCCAGCTGCGAGAACGAATTTCCTCTCCCTGCACTTCTCGGGCGGCCTGTCTGACCAGCTTGTGGTCGATGGTTCGCAGGCCGAGGCTGTACGCGCCGAGCAGGGCCCTGTCGCAGATGACGTTGATGAGTCTCG
>DATCZF010000214.1:0-4724 GCA_036526055.1 Woeseiaceae bacterium | reverse complement strand
GGGCTGCGTCCTGCCCGCGGGGCTGGGGCAGGCGCCTGCGAGGCAGGCGGCACTGGCCGCCGGAATACCGACTGGCACGCCGTGCACGACCGTGAACAAGGTTTGTGGTTCCGGCATGAAAACGACCATGATGGCGCATGACCTGATCGTCGCCGGCAGCGGCGAAATCGTGCTGAGCGGCGGCATGGAATCCATGAGCAACGCTCCGTACCTCATGCCAAAAGCGCGCGCCGGATATCGCATGGGTCACCAGCAAGTCCTCGACCACATGTTTTTCGACGGCCTGCAAAACCCTTACGACGGCAACATGATGGGACATTTCGCGCAGGTCACTGCCGACAAATACGGCTTCACGCGCGAACAGCAGGATGCTTTCGCCATCGAGTCGGTAACGCGGGCACAAAACGCAACCAGCAATGGGGCGTTTGCTGCGGAGATCGCGCCGGTTACCGTCAAGACGCGCAAAGGCGAGAACGTGGTCAGCGAAGATGAGGGACCCGGCAGCGCGAATATCGACAAGATACCCACGCTGCGCCCGGCC
Source organism: Woeseiaceae bacterium (assembly GCA_036526055.1). Classification (GTDB taxonomy): domain Bacteria; phylum Pseudomonadota; class Gammaproteobacteria; order Steroidobacterales; family Woeseiaceae; genus JAHEFE01. The sequence continues at coordinate 4,183 of DATCZF010000214.1, read as the reverse complement.
TTCAGCAAAGACGGCACGGTGACAGCCGCAAGTTCTTCGTCCATTTCTGATGGCGCCGCATCGCTGATCCTGATGCGCAGCAGTGCAGCGCAGAAACGCGGCATCCAGCCACTGGCGCGTATCGCGGGTCACGCCGGCTTTGCGCAGGAACCGGAATGGTTTACGACTGCGCCGGTGCATGCCATCAGGGCCCTGCAGGAAAAACTGGGCTGGACTGCGAATGACGTTGATCTTTACGAAATCAATGAGGCGTTCGCGTGCGTCACGATGGCCGCGATACACGATTTGGGCCTCGATCACGCCAGGGTGAATGTCAACGGGGGCGCCTGCGCACTCGGTCACCCCATCGGCGCGTCCGGAGCCCGCATTATCGTTACGCTGCTGCACGCACTGCGAAACCGCGGCGGCGCGCGTGGCATCGCCTCGCTGTGCATCGGCGGCGGCGAAGCCGTTGCGATCGGCCTTGAGATCGTCTGAAGCCAATGACTATCCTCGGCACAAAACTCGAGCACGACAGCAAGGAATTCAGCGCCAACGAAGCCTACAACCGCCGGCTGGTGGAGGAATTGCATGCCCGATTGTCGGCCGCAGCGGCCGGTGGTAGCGAGAAAGCGCGGCAAAAGCACGTTGACCGCGGCAAATTGCTGCCGCGCGAGCGCATCGATGCCCTGCTGGACCGCGGCAGCCCGTTTCTCGAACTTTCACCGCTGGCGGCCGGTGGCCTGTATGACGACGAGGCGCCTGCGGCGGGCATCATTACGGGAATAGGCCGGGTCTCGCAGCGGCAAGTGATGCTTGTCGTCAACGATGCGACAGTAAAGGGCGGCTCGTACCTTCCGATGACCGTCAAGAAGCATATTCGCGCCCAGCAGATCGCCCTGGAAAATAACCTTCCCTGTGTCTACCTGGTCGACTCCGGTGGCGCATTCCTGCCGCTGCAGGATGAAGTCTTCCCGGACAAGGAGCACTTCGGGCGAATTTTTTATAACCAGGCGCAGCTGTCGTCGCGCGGAATTTACCAGCTTGCGATCGTCATGGGATCGTGCACGGCCGGGGGCGCTTACGTACCTGCGATGTGCGACGAGGCGATCATCGTGCGCAACCAGGGAACGATTTTCCTCGGCGGACCACCGCTGGTGAAAGCAGCCACCGGCGAGGTTGTCGACGCTGAGTCACTCGGCGGCGGAGAGGTCCACTCCAGGACTTCCGGAGTCACGGATTATCTCGCCGAAAACGACGCTCATGCCCTGTTGATGGCCAGGCAGTGTCTCGAACAGCTCGGTCCCGCAGCGACAGCTGGCGGGGAAACGTTTGCCGAACCGGCGCTCGATGCGGAAGACATCCTCGGCGCCGTGCCGGCCGACCTGAAGCAGCCCTATGATGTTCGCGAAATCATCGGCCGAATCGTCGATGGCTCGGAATTTCATGAATTCAAGGCGTTGTACGGCAAGACCCTGGTGTGCGGCTTTGCGCGCATTAACGGCTACCGGGTCGGCGTGATCGCCAATAACGGCATTCTGTTTTCCGAATCGGCGCTCAAGGGCGCGCATTTCGTCGAGTTGTGCAATCGGCGCCGCACGCCGCTCCTGTTCCTGCAAAACATCACCGGCTTTATGGTCGGCCGAAAATATGAAAATGCCGGAATAGCGAAAGACGGCGCCAAAATGGTCAATGCCGTGGCCACAGCCACCGTGCCGAAGCTCACGGTCGTCATTGGCGGATCCTACGGCGCCGGCAATTACGCCATGTGCGGGCGGGCCTACGGCGGACGCTTCCTGTGGACCTGGCCGAACGCACGCGTATCCGTCATGGGCGGCGAACAGGCCGCCAATGTGCTGGCCACGGTCAAGCAGGACAGTCTCGAAGCCCGTGGCAAGGAGTGGCCCGCGCCGGAACGGCAGGATTTCATGGAGAAGATTCACTCGCAATACGAAAGCCAGGGCAATCCCTATTACGGCAGTGCCCGTCTGTGGGACGACGGGGTCATCGACCCGCGCGACACGCGCCGGATTCTTGGCTATGCGTTGTCCATTTGCGCCGCGGCACCGGATCCGGGTGAAGCGCCTTACGGCATTTTCAGGATGTAGCGCTGCTCGCAGCCCGGCACAGAATCGAATGTTCGAAAAAATACTCATCGCAAACCGGGGCGAAATCGCCTGTCGCATCATCAGGACGTGCAGACGGCTCGGCGTGGAGACCGTCGCCGTTCATTCGAGCGCGGATAACGCAGCGCTGCACGTGCGCATGGCTGACGAGGCCGTTGCAATCGGCCCGCCCCCGGCGGTCGATTCCTATTTGCGTATCGACGCGATCATCGACGCCGCACAGCGCACCGGGGCCCAGGCGATTCATCCCGGGTACGGTTTTCTCGCCGAGAACGCCGCGTTTGCGCGCGCCTGCGAAGCGGCGGGAATCGCCTTCATCGGGCCTGCCGCCGACACCATTACGGCAATGGGCTCGAAAAGCGTCGCCAAGAACCTTATGCAGAAAGCCGGTGTTCCTGTGGTCCCCGGCTTCCAGGGCTCGCAGGACGACGCCGAACTCGAAGCCGCCGCGCTCAAGACCGGTTACCCGATCCTGATCAAGGCCTCCGCGGGAGGCGGCGGCAAGGGCATGCGAATCGTCGAACACGCCAACGATTTTGCGCCGGCGCTGGCAGCAGCAAGACGCGAAAGCCGCAGCGCCTTCGGTGACGACGAGGTCATCATCGAGAAATTCATCGATACTCCGCGGCACATCGAAGTGCAGATTTTTGGTGACCATCACAACAACATCGTGCACCTGTTCGAGCGCGAATGTTCGATGCAGCGCCGCTATCAAAAGGTGATCGAGGAAGCGCCGGCACCGCGCATCAGCGAGCAATTGCGCTCGGCACTGCACGCTGCCGCAATCGCCGCGGGCAAGGCGGTTGACTACCGCAATGCCGGTACCGTGGAGTTCATCGTCGCTGCAGACGAATCCTTCTACTTCATGGAAATGAATACGCGCTTGCAGGTGGAACATCCCGTCACCGAGCTGATCACCGGACTCGACCTGGTCGAGTGGCAATTGCGCATTGCGGCCGGCGAGCGCCTGCCCCTGCAGCAGGATGGGATTCGAAGCGCCGGCTGTGCGATCGAAACGCGCATTTACGCCGAAAAACCGGAACAGGATTTCATGCCGGCAACAGGCTCCGTCAGCCTGTTTGCGATGCCGGCCGAACAATATGGCGCACGCATCGACAGCGGATACGAGTGTGGCGACGCAGTCACGCCCTGGTACGACCCGCTGCTCGCCAAACTCTGCGTGCATGGAGAAACTCGCGAATCGGCAATCAAGCGCCTGGTATCGGCGCTCAATCACACGGCGTTGTTTGGCGTGGGCAACAACCTTGCGTTTCTTCGCAAGCTCGCCGGCAATGAGAAGTTCAAAGATGCGCGCATTGACACCAACTACCTCGACCGCTGCTTGCCGGAGGTGCTCGTCGAACCAGCGGTTCCCGACGCCGTCCTGCTCCTGGCCGCAATTGGCGCCAGCAGGACCGGGCAAGATAACCAGCCGCGCACGCCGTGGACGCAAGGTGACTCCTGGCGGGTTCAGCGCGATCAGGGCGCACGACTGATTCTGCGCCGCAAACCCGAGCAATGGCACTTCCAGGTGCGAGGCAGCGAACAACATTTTCGAGTAGCGCATGACGGTGACTGGCACGAGGTCGACGTGTTGACCGTTGACCGGTTTGAAACCGAACTGAGCATCGACGGCGCGAAAGCGGTTCCCGCTTATGTCTATGCCGGCGCAAGGCGCGTGCAGGTTGTTCTTGGCCAGCAGGCCTACGAATTCGAAATCCCCGACCCGTACACCTGGGAGACGGGGCGATCCGAAGAAGACACGCACCCGACCGCGCCGATGCCGGGCCGCATCGTTGCCGTTGCGGTGCAACCTGGCGACCAGGTCAAAAAGGGCCAGCTGCTCGTAAGCCTGGAGGGAATGAAAATGGAATTCGCCCTGCGGGCCGCTACCGCGGGCACGGTTAAACACGTGCATGTCGCCGCTGGCGATTTCGTCGAGGCCGACGCAGTGCTGGTCGATCTCGAGTAAAACCGGATATTACAGACAATCGGAGTATCAACATGGATCTTGCATCAGCCAAAGCCATCGTGACGGGCGGCGCCTCCGGCCTCGGCCTCGCCACCGCGAAAAAAGT
>DATCZF010000213.1:0-6252 GCA_036526055.1 Woeseiaceae bacterium | reverse complement strand
CAGGAGACCCTGTTCCCCAAGCCGAGTTTTTCCAGCAGGGGATTGGTCATTCGCGCCGGCTTATTGGTGACTACTCCCCATGGACAGCCACGTTTTTCGAGTTCTTCCAGGACGTCGAGCAGCCCCGGGAACACCTCTGATTTGCTGCAGACTGTTAATTCATAACGATCGAGGTACTCATGGTAGAGACGATTGCGAAAATCGGGTTCTGCCGACGGAAACGCGAGGCCCACCAGGCCCAGCGCGCCATTCGAAACATACGACCGGGCTGTCGCATAGTCGACGGGGCTGCCACCGTAGTCCATTTGCAGCTCATGCAATACCGCCACCATGTCAGGCGCGGTATCGACCAGTGTGCCATCGAGATCAAAGAGGACAGCGTCGGTGCGAAGAGTAGCCTGGGAATCAGTCATCTGCGGGGCGGCGGAAATGCATCAGGTAATTGACGTCGAGATCGCCGCCAAGGCTGTATTGCCGGTTCAGCGGGTTGTAATGCATGCCAATGCTTCCCTGCAGCTGCAGGCCGGTTTCCCGAGCCCAGGCCTCCAGCTCGGAAGGCTTGATGAATTTGGCATATTCGTGCGTTCCGGCAGGCAGCATCCGCAAGACGTATTCGGCCCCGACAATGGCAAGCATGAAGGCTTTCGGGTTGCGGTTAATGGTTGAAAAGAAGACGTCTCCGCCTGGCCTCACCAGGTCGCGGCAGGATTTGATGACTTGCAGTGGCGCCGGAACATGCTCCAGCATTTCCAGGCAGGTGACGACATCAAATTGCCCGGCCTTTTCAGCCGCCATCTGTTCCGCCGTGGCGTGCCGGTAATCGATCTCCGCGCCCGATTCCGCCTGGTGCAGTTTTGCCACACCCAGCGGTTTTTCAGCCATATCGATGCCCGTGACTTTTGCTCCCGCCGCGAACATGGACTCGGCGAGAATACCGCCGCCACAGCCGATATCGATCACGCGCGCATCGTTGAGGTTGGCCCGCTGCCGAATGTAGCCGAGTCGCAGGGGGTTGATTTCGTGCAATGGCCTGAATTCGCCTTCCGGATCCCACCAGCGGGAGGCTAGTGCATCAAACTTGGCGATTTCGCCGGCGTCAACGTTGGATGGTGTAACTGGCATGGTTTTCTTGATTGTCCGTGATTACTGGTTGGTAAGGAGTTTGCGCTGCCATTCCTTGCAACGCTGCAATAATTCCTGCTCGTCAAACTGGGTGAATTGTCCGTCGTTCAACACCTGTCGTCCGGCGACCCAGGTATCCCGGACCTGGCTGCGCTGCACAGTGTATACGAGCTGGACGAGCGGGGCATGTGTTGGTTGGCTGTTGAGGGTATCGAGGTCGATACAGCACAAGTCTGCCTGCTTGCCTTTCTCGATGGATCCTGTCTGGTCCGCGATCTGTAAGGCACTGGCGGCATCAATCGTCACTGAGCGCAAAGCGGCAGCGGCCGTCCGGCTGGCCTCGTCGGCATCGTTCGGGACATCACGAAAAGCAGTCTGCATATCGGCGAGCAGGTCGAGTGTGTGACAGCGCAAAACACTGTCTGTGCCAATTGCGGCCGTCAAGCCGGCCTCGAACAGCCGTGCCATTGTCCCTGGCGCTTCCGCGAGGCCAGCGTCGGCCCTGGGGCATATGGCGACGGCAACGCCCTCCCGTGCGAGGAAGCCGAGCTCATCATTGTCCAGGTAGACACCATGGGTGGCGAGCATACTGGCGTTGATCAGGCCGGCATCACGCAGCCGGGCGAACGGGCGTTTTCCGGCAATATCCATCGAGGCCTGGATATCCGCCATGGAGCGATGCAGCGACGCATGCACCGGGGCGTTCAACTGGTCTGCCATGACTCGAGTCTGCCGAAGCGTGTCATCCGCTATTCGGGCAGCGTCGAGTAACGCGAAATGGGTGGAGATGGTTGGATGGCCGGCAAATCGGTCATGCACCAGGTCGGCACCCTTGGCGAGGTATTCAGCCGGCGTGTCAGCCCAGGGACTGGCAGTATCGGCTACCGCCATGCCAACAGAAGCCCGCATATGCGCCGCAAGGGCAGTTTCCGCAACCACGTCCGGAAAATAAAAGCTGTCGCCAAAGCAGGTTATTCCGCCCCGCATCATTTCCGCGATCGCCAGTTCGGTGCCGTCACGGACCATTTCCTTGGAGAGCCAGGCGTTGCTGTCGAAAGAGGCGCCCAGTCCTCGAAACAGGCTCAGCGCTGCGCGGGTATGCGTGTTGACCAGCCCGGGTAGCAAAACGTGCCCGGGGCGCTCGATCGTGACGCTCGCGCGATACTGCTGCTTGGCCTGGATCGTCGGTAGCAGGTCGATGATGCGGCCACCCTCGATGACGACAGTATAGTTCGCGAGGGCTCTCGACGAAGGCTCCACCGGGATGCACCAGGAGGCAGAAATGAGCGTGTCACAAGCTTGCATTTGGCAAAGATCTCCGGGTCCGGTTTCAACAACTCACAAACGTGCCCTGGGTAAGCATGAAAGGCATTGTTCGCATGACTTTTTTTACACAGGAATTATGCCTCAAAGCCTGCGGCGACGCGCGTCCCTGTGCTATTATGCACAGCTGAATTCGAGGATTTGGATGGCGTCATAACGCGTCCGCAACAACCGCGAATTTTCCTTAGTTTACCCAGGCAGGATGCACAGGTTCCGGGTATGTCGGAATCTCAGGATTTGTGAGCAAGTATGTCGGAAATTGCACAGGAACTATTGTCAGTAAGCCTTGAAGACGAGATGCGGAAATCGTATCTCGACTACGCGATGAGCGTCATCGTCGGGCGCGCGTTACCGGATGTCAGGGATGGGCTGAAACCTGTCCACAGGCGCGTCCTGTATGCGATGCGCGAGCTCGGTAACGATCACAACAAGCCCTACAAGAAATCGGCCCGCGTGGTCGGCGATGTAATCGGTAAATACCATCCGCATGGCGATACGGCCGTGTACGACACGATCGTTCGCATGGCACAGCCGTTTTCGATGCGTTACATGCTGGTCGATGGCCAGGGTAACTTTGGTTCGGTCGACGGCGATGCTCCGGCAGCGATGCGCTACACCGAAGTCCGTATGGCGCGAATAGCGCACGAAATCCTCGCGGATATCGACAAGGAAACGGTCGATTTTGTCGAAAACTACGATGGCTCGGAGTCCGAACCGTGCGTGATGCCGACAAAGATCCCCAACCTGCTGGTGAATGGCTCAGCGGGTATTGCCGTGGGCATGGCAACCAATATTCCACCGCACAACCTGACCGAGATCATCAACGCCTGCCTGGCGCTGATCGAAGATGCGGACATCGATGTACCCGGCCTGATGAAGCACCTTCCCGGCCCTGATTTTCCGACCGCCGGGATCATTAATGGGGCACAGGGCATTTACGAGGCCTATTGCACGGGCAGGGGGCGCGTACATATTCGTGCCCGCACCCACATTGAAGAGGTCGATGGCAAGGGCAAAGAGGCAATCATCATCACGGAGCTGCCTTACCAGGTGAACAAGGCGCGCCTGATCGAAAAAATCGCGGACCTGGTTCGTGATAAGCGTCTCGAGGGAATAACCGAGCTACGCGACGAGTCCGACAAGGACGGTATGCGCGTCGTCATCGAGCTGCGCAGGGGTGAGGTTGCCGACGTCGTGCTGAATAACCTTTACAAGCAGACACCGCTGCAGAGCGTATTTGGCATCAACATGGTGGCTCTGCACGAGGGACAGCCGAAGTTATTGAACTTGAAGCAGGTGCTGGAAGCCTACCTGTCGCATCGGCGCGAGGTCGTTACGCGCAGGACCATCTTCGATCTGCGCAAAGCCAGGGACCGGGCGCACATTCTGGAAGGCCAGGCGGTCGCGTTGGCCAATATCGACGACGTCATTGCACTGATCAAAGCGTCTCCCTCACCGGCTGAGGCACGGGATGCCCTGATAGCCAAGTACTGGGAGCCTGGTGAGGTCTCTGCGATGCTCGATCGGGCTGGCGCTACGGATACCCGCCCCGATGGCCTGGATGAGGGCTACGGCCTGGTGGATGGGCACTATCGCCTTTCGGTGACCCAGGCCCAGGCGATCCTTGATCTTAAACTGCATCGCCTGACTGGCTTGGAACAAGAAAAAATAGTTAATGAATACAAAGAAATACTGAGTCTTATTAAACAGCTTTCTAATATTTTGTCCAACCCTGACGAGTTGGTGCGGGTAATCCGGGAGGAGTTGATAGAAGTCCGGGAATCCTACGGCGACGAGCGCCGCACGGAAATCAATGCGGATCACAGCGACCTCAGTGTCGAGGACCTGATCACCCAGGAAGAGGTCGTGGTCACGCTCTCCCACGGCGGTTATGCCAAAGCGCAGCCGATCGATACGTATCAGGCCCAGCGCCGAGGCGGTCGAGGAAGGTCGGCGACCCGGGTCAAGGAAGAAGATTTCATCGATAAGCTGTTCATTGCCAACACGCATGACACGCTGCTGTGTTTCTCGAGCCGAGGCAAGGTTTACTGGCTCAAGGTTTACGAAGTGCCGCGCGCAAGCCGCGGCAGCCGCGGCAAGCCCATCGTCAACCTGTTACCGCTGGAAGAAGACGAACGGATCAATGCAGTGCTGCCCATCAAGGAATACGACGACAACAGTTTCGTCCTGATGGCGACCAGCCGCGGCACGGTCAAGAAGACGGCGCTGACGGCGTTTTCGCGGCCGCGAGCGAGCGGAATTATTGCCATCGACCTGCGGGATGAAGACCGGCTGGTCGATGTGGCATTGACCGACGGTAGCAGGGATGTGTTCCTCTTTAGCAGCAATGGCAAGGGAATTCGCTTCCGGGAAACGGACGTTCGCCCGATGGGGCGCGGAGCTGCGGGCGTAAGGGGCATCAAGCTTCCGAAAGGACATGAGGTCATCGCGCTGGTAATTCCGGACGGCGGCATGATTCTTTCTGCTACCGAAAACGGTTTCGGCAAGCGCACGAGCGCCGATGAATTCTCGGTGCAGGGGCGCGGTGGTCAGGGTGTTATCGCCATCCAGACGACGGAACGTAACGGCAGGACCGTCGGTGCGCTTCAGGTCAACGAGGATGACGAGATCATGCTCATCAGTTCCAATGGAACCCTGATTCGCACGTCAGTCAACGACATTTCTGTGGTGGGAAGAAATACCCAGGGTGTCACGCTGATTCGGGTTGATGAGGACGAACGCCTGGTGGGCCTCGCACGGATCGAACCCATTGACGACGAAGAAGAATAGCCTCACGACGACCGGAGACACTGTTGACGGTGGCATGCAATGACGCGGGCGTATAATTTCAGCGCCGGTCCGGCAATGTTGCCGGAGCCCGTCCTCGCGCGAATCAGGGAAGAGCTCCTGGACTGGCAAGGGACCGGCATGTCAGTCATGGAGGTCAGCCACCGAAGCAAGGAATTTATTGCGGTGGCGGAAAAAGCCGAATCCGACCTGAGGCAACTGCTGGGCATTCCCGACTCTTACTGCGTCTTGTTCCCCCAGGGGGGCGCGAGCCTGCAATTCTCCATGGTGCCGCTCAACATGGCCAAGGCCGGCGCAAGGGTCGATTATCTTAATACCGGCACCTGGTCGGGAAAGGCAATCAAGGAGGCACAGCGCTTTTGCGATGTGCACATTGCAGCAAGCGCTGCCGATAACGGCTTCCAGGCGATCCCGCCGACCAGCCAGTGGCGCTTGTCGCCGCAGGCCGAATACCTGCATTACACGCCCAACGAAACCATCGGTGGCGTGGAGTTTCATTTCGTGCCGGATACGGCTGGTGTGCCGCTGGTGGCAGACATGTCCAGTACTATTCTGTCGCGCCCGCTAGACGTCAGCCGTTTCGGAGTCATCTATGCCGGGGCGCAGAAGAATATAGGCCCGGCCGGTCTTTGCGTGGTGATCGCCAGGCGCGATTTGCTGAATCGCTGCCGACAGGGTGTACCGAGCTTGCTGAACTGGACGGAATACGAACAAAGCGGCTCGATGGGCAATACGCCGCCAACGTTTGCATGGTACGTGGCGGGCCTGGTTTTCGAGTACCTGATCGAATTGGGCGGCCTCGAGGTGATGCAGCAACGCAATGAACGCAAGGCACGGCTGCTGTATGACGCAATTGATCAGTCCGGGTTTTATAGCAACCCGGTGGCATCAGACTGCCGTTCGTGGATGAACGTTCCGTTTATCCTCGCTGATGCAGCATTGGATGGCACTTTCCTGCAGGAGGCCAACACGCGAGGGCTGACTAACCTGAAGGGTCAT
>DATCZF010000212.1:0-3763 GCA_036526055.1 Woeseiaceae bacterium | reverse complement strand
CTGACATGCGTTATCGACCCCGCAACAAATCCTGACAGATTGCGGCGATTCGCCCTCGGCAGTTCTGCAGCCTTACCCATATCCTGACCTTACAGATCCTGGAAAGGTCCCCCATGCAGGCAAATGGATTCACACTGTTGGAACTCGCGATAGCGCTTGGTGTTATTGCGTGTCTCGCCGTTTTGCTCGACATTTCCCTTGGCAACATCGTGGCCAACGGTCACATTCACAAGGAGGTCAATGCCCTGTTTCATGGCATTCACCTTGCGCGCAAGGAATCGGTGGTGCGCAGGCGGGTCGTTTCGGTGTGCCCGAGCCTGGATGGGCAGAGTTGTGATGCCACGTTCGACTGGTCGCAATCGTGGATCGTTTTCGCAAACCACGACCGGGATGACCCACCGGTGCGCGACTCCGGGGAGCCCTTACTGTACCTGCACCAGGTAAGCCCCGCGGTTCGCATTCGGGCCAACCGGCTCGGCTTCAGCCTGCGCTCGACGGATCTTCGCGCCACCAATGGTACGTTGCGCGTCTGTGACCGGCAAAACCGCGTTGCAGCGCGCGCCGTTGTGATCAGCTACACGGGCCGACCCCGAAGCGCCCTGCAGGATTCGCGCGGGGACCCTTACCACTGCGATTATTAAGTTAAATCGATGCTCGCCCTCTTACCGCTGGTCGCTACCTGTTATCCGTTCGTCGGGTTTTCCGCCGTACTCCGGCCATTAGGCCTATATTTCCGTGATGGAAAATCACACCAATGCGGGCTTCACGCTCTACGAGCTGTTCATCACCATTCTCGTGGTGGGAGTCATCATCATGCTTGGCGTTCCCAGCATGACTGAATATGCGCGCAACAGCCGCATGACGGCAACGGCGAACGACCTGATGTCCAGCTTTCAGCTGGCGCGAACAGAGGCTGCGCGGGCGAAGACCAACGTAACTATTTGCGCCAGCCCGAACCCGATGGATGCTGCGGCGAATTGTGGAGGCGATTTCTCCACCGGCTGGATCATCTTTCTCGATAACGACGGTGACCTGAATCGTGCCGGCGGCACGGAGACAGTGCTCAGGCGTTCCCCCCCTCCGCCTGCCGACATCGCCATTCTGACCAACGATGCCGCCAATTACTTCAGTTACGCGTCCAGCGGCCTGGGTCGCGGCAATGTCGACAACATTCCCGCCCTGGAAACCGTGCACCTGTGTGACCCGCGCGGCAACGTGATCGCTGCTGGCGGAAGTTCCGCGGCCCGGTTCATCGTCATAACGCCCATTGGCCGGGCGAATGTCATCAGTGATGTCGGGCAGATAACCCTGGCAGGCGGATGTCCCGAGCAATAGATGAATCACAGGATTTGAACATGTCGAAAAATAATCTCAGGGCCACAGGACGGAATACGGGCTTCACGCTCGTCGAAGTGCTGATTGCGTTGATCGTACTGTCGGTCGGCATGCTGGGCATTGCCGGTCTGTATGTGCACAGCATGCAGGCGGGCCGCACATCCATGTTTCGCCACCATGCCGTGACGCTGGCGGGGGATGTCGCGGAGCGGATTCGGGCGAATCCGCGGGCGGGCATAATCTACGCGGGGCCGGGAGCCAATAACCAGTGCGCGGGCATGGGCCGCAATTGCAGCCGGGAAGAAATGGCCCAGCATGACATCTTCACCTGGAGCCAGCAGGCAGGCGACACACTGCCGGACGGAGCCGTAAGCGTCGTTTACAACGGTGGGGTCATGCCCCCTGAATACCTGATAACCGTGTCGTGGAGCGAAGCAGGACAACAACCGTCACCTTCGTACACGATCTCAATCCGCGCGATGGAGATCTGACAGAATGAAAAGTTCACCAGCAATAAGTTCACTGCGTAACCGCGGCGTAACACTGGTAGAAATCATGGTGGCGCTGGCGATCGGGTCCTTTCTCCTGATCGGCGCGCTGCAGGTGTATAGCCAGAGTCGCGAAGCATACGTCGTCAATGAATCCATTGCGCGAGTGCAGGAAACTGCGCAGTTTGCGATGGATACGCTGGAAGCCGATGTGCGCATGGCCAGCAACTTTGGCCTGCAGAGCCGGGGCTTCGCAATCTCCGGGCGCAGCCTCGAGACTAATGGCAACCCCAAGAACCTGCCGCTTCCGACCACCTGCGGCGAGGCCTGGAGCATAGATCTCGATCGGCCGATTGAAGGGACCAACAATGGTTACATGCTGCCCTGCCCCGCATCCGGAGGTGCCCAGCCACGGTCCGACAGCCTGACTGTCCGGCGAACCACCGTAGAGAGATCGCCCCCGGCAGCCGGACGTCTGCAGGTCCAAAGCACTCGTATCGCGGGAGAACTGTTCAGCGACGGAATCCTGCCGGCAGGCTTCGACCCGGTACTGTCGGAAACGCATGACCTGCTGGTGAATACCTACTACGTTGCCGCGGATTCAAGCCTGATTCCGGGTACGCCTGCCCTGCGGCGCAAAATGCTGACATCGATTAATGGCACTCCGGCAATCGTCGACCAGGAAATCGCCCCCGGCGTCGAAAACCTGCAGTTTCAGTTTGGTGTCGATATCGATGGCGATAATACTGTCGATCGTTACGTAAATCCTGGCGACCCGGTGATAGACCCTGCCGCGATCAGCTATATCGCCGATGCTCGAATCATTACTGCACGCATCTGGCTCATCATTCGCTCCGTCTCTCCGGAAATAGGCATTCAGGACAATCGTTCGTACGCACCAGGCGATGTTTCACTGGGCATGTTTGCCGACCAATACCGCAGGATGCAGGTTTCCAAGACGGTCCTGCTGCGCAATGCAAGGACCTAGACAATGAGAAATTCCATGAAAACAGAATCAACAGCCAACTCCCAGCGAGGCGCTGCCCTGGTGGTAGGACTTGTGTTACTCGTCGTCGTAACGGTGCTGGCCATCTCGGGCGTCAATACGGCCACCACCGAACTGGCGATGGCACGCAACGATCAGAATTATGAATACGCTTTTCAGGCGGCTGAGACCGGTCTTGAGCAGGCCATCGCGCAGGTGCAATTCAATACTACGCAAGCGGCCACGGTGAACCAGCGCATTAACGAAAATGACAGCGTAACCGCCGTTATTCAGTTTGAAGGGTCCACGATCGTTCCCGACCGCGCATTCAGCCTGGGCATCGGTGGCGGCATTGCCGCACACCATTTCAGTGCCAGGGCCAGTGCGCAGTCAAAACGCAGCATAACGGGCGTTTCGGACCGTGACACAACCGCTGAACACTCGCAGGGCTTCTATGTTGTCGGGCCCGAATTCCAGGCGATTCAATAATGCAGATTGGCAACGGAGCACGAACAATGCGAAGCAAATTATTTTTGCTGCTGGCAGCACTCATGATTTACGGGCAGGCTGCCGCTGATTTCAAGACCATCGCGAAAGCCTATGAAGTGCCGCTGACCGAGCTCGGCCTGCCGGTTTCACTCTCGGGCTCGCTGAGTTTTCGCGAATGCGATACCTGCGAGCGCTTCACGGTCCGAATCGACGCGAACACGCGCTTCCTGGTCAACCAGGAAGCGACGACGCTGGATGACTTCAGGCAGCGTGTGCGCGGCCTGAGCAATGCCGCCGAGCGTCCGGTCACCGTTTTGCATGACCTTAAATCCAATACCGTTATCGAAGTCCACATTCTGCTGTAAGCGACGTGTCGTACCGTGCAAGGAATAGACAATGACATATAAAACCAGGCAATCCAGGGCGTTCGCAGCAGGGCTGTTGCTGGCACTTTTGGCCGGTTCGC
>DATCZF010000211.1:0-3071 GCA_036526055.1 Woeseiaceae bacterium | reverse complement strand
CGCAATTGCCGGAGCGTGTCACGCGAGCCATCCAGTCTGTTGCCAACCGCGTCAGTGGGCATGCTCGAAAACTTTGCGAGCTCATCCAGCGACTGGCGGACAACCAGGTGCCATTTGCCTTCGAAATTTGCCGGCTGGTCCAGGCCAAAACGCCGGGCTACCAGGTCGTAATCGTCGGCTGCAAGAGCCTTCTTCGCCTGCTCCGGCGTCCAGACGTAAAAGCGCCCCTCTTCACCTTCCGAGTCGGCGTCCAGGCTCGAAAAAAAGCCGCCATTTCCGGCGCGCATGTCGCGGCAAATCCACTGTCCCGTTTCCACAGCAATACGTTTGAACAGGGGATCCCCGGTTGCCAGGAATGCCTGGGCGTACAGTGCAAGCAAGGGTCCGTTGTCATACAGCATTTTTTCGAAATGCGGAATCTGCCAGTAGCGATCAACGGAATAGCGGCAAAAACCGCCACCCAGCTGATCGTAGATTCCGCCTTCAGCCATTCGGGTCAGCGTCAGCGTCGCCATGAACAGTGCCTCGACGTCGGGGTTCTCGCCGGAAGCGCTGTTTCGCCAGTGACGCAGCAACCTGTCGATGTTGGTCGGGTGCGGAAACTTGGGCGCGCCGCCGAAGCCGCCATACTCACTGTCAAACGAGGCTGCAAGCCGGTCCCTGGCGGCCTGCAGGGGCGTCGCGTCCAGCTGCTGCGTGTCGCCCGGGTCCGCCGGCTCGAGTTGTTGCAGTATCGAGTCGAGTTGCTCGCCCTGGCCGATGACATCGTCCTTATTGTTGGCGAAATAATCTGCCACGTGCCTCAGCAAATCAGTGAAGGCGGGCATGCCATAACGCGCTTCACGCGGAAAGTAGGTGCCGCCAAAAAAGGGTCGCTGGCTCGCAGGATCGATGAACATCGTTAATGGCCAGCCGCCCGGTCGTTGTGTCAGGAGTTGATGGGCAGTCTGGTAAATGCGGTCGATGTCCGGACGTTCTTCACGATCAACCTTGACGTTGACGAAGAGGCGGTTCATCAACTCCGCCGTTGCCGCGTCTTCGAATGACTCATGCGCCATGACATGGCACCAGTGACAGGCCGAGTAACCGACAGACAGCAGGATGGGCTTGCCCGTTTCCCGTGCCAGCTCAAGGGCCTCCGGACCCCAGGGATACCAGTCCACGGGGTTGTCAGCATGCTGCAGCAGGTAGGGGCTGGTTTGGGTGGCCAGGCGGTTACTCATCAGCTCATGTCCTTCGTCGCGCCGGTCTCGCGGCACTGTCGGGGTTGGCGCATCACTATACCGTATCGCTGGCTGCAGGACGCGATGGTAGACTAGCCGGCATGCTGACCTATCCTGAAATCGATCCTGTTATTTTTTCCATCGGCGCCCTGAAGATTCGCTGGTACGGGCTGATGTACATCATCGGCTTCATCGCGGCCTGGTGGCTGGCGGTGCGCCGCAGCAGGCAGGCATGGTCACCAATTTCGACGGCGCAGGCCGAGGACCTGGTGTTCTACGGAATGATCGGCGTGATCGCGGGCGGTCGCATCGGTTATTGTCTTTTTTACGGTTTCGACGAACTCCTGCGAGATCCGCTCTACCTGTTTCGCATAACTGACGGCGGAATGTCTTTCCATGGCGGGCTATTGGGTGTCGTCATTGCGATGCTCGTTTTTAGCCGCCGGGTAAAGCGCAAGGTTTGGCAAATCACGGACTTCCTCGCCCCGCTGGCACCCATCGGCCTCGGCACTGGCAGGATCGGCAACTTCATCAATGGCGAGCTCTGGGGCAAGCCGACGGATCTTCCCTGGGGTTTCGTGGTGAACGGCCAGGTATTGCATCCTTCCCAGCTTTACGAGGCGCTGCTGGAGGGGCTGGTACTCTTCCTGATCCTGTGGTTCTACTCGGCTAAACCGAGGCCATACATGGCGGTTTCGGGATTGTTCCTGCTCGGCTACGGCATATTCCGTTTTGCCGTAGAGTTCGTTCGCGTACCGGACGCGCATCTCAGTTACCTGCTGGCGGGTTGGGTGACCATGGGACAGATACTGAGCCTGCCAATGATCGTGTTCGGAGCCCTGATGATCTACCTGGGCTACACGCGTTATCCGGTGAAGGGGGGGCAGCGCAAATGAGGCAATATCTCGACCTGATGCGCTTCGTGCGAGAAAACGGAACGCGCAAGGAAGACCGCACCGGAACCGGCACACTCAGCACGTTCGGCTACCAGATGCGCTTTGATCTCAGCGAAGGGTTTCCGTTGGTTACAACCAAGAAACTGCATCTGCGCTCCATCGTTTACGAACTGCTGTGGTTCTTGCGCGGAGAATCGAATGTCGCCTACCTGCGGGACAATGGTGTCTCGATCTGGAACGAGTGGGCCGACGAGCATGGCGAACTCGGACCGGTTTACGGCGTGCAGTGGCGCTCATGGCCGACAGCGGACGGCGGCACGATAGACCAGATCAGTGAGGTCATGCGCCAGCTGCGCGAACAGCCCGACTCCCGGCGAATCATGGTCTGTGCCTGGAACGTGGCCGAGGTGCCGCGCATGGCTTTGCCGCCATGCCACTGCCTGTTTCAGTTTCACGTCGCAGATGGGCGCCTGTCATGCCAGCTGTATCAGCGCAGCGCGGATATCTTTCTCGGCGTGCCGTTCAACATCGCCTCGTATGCATTGTTGACCCATATGGTCGCACAACAGGCCGGGCTCGAGGTTGGCGATTTCATCTGGACCGGCGGTGACTGTCACCTGTATCTGAATCACCTCGACCAGGCAGACGAGCAACTGGGCAGAACGCCCTATCCGTTGCCCCGGCTGGTGATCAAGCGGCAACCGAAGGACATTTTCGATTACCGCTTCGAGGATTTCGAAATCATCGATTACGAAAGCCATCCACATATAAAGGCAGCCGTCTCGGTTTGACGGGCTGGCGGGGCGCATGATGAAAATCAGCATTATTGTGGCGGCGGCGGCGAACAACGTCATCGGTAAAGACGGCGGGCTGCCGTGGCATCTGCCGGAAGACCTGAAGCGATTCAAAAGTCTGACACTGGGCAAGCCATTGCTGATGGGGCGCAAGACCT
>DATCZF010000210.1:0-4532 GCA_036526055.1 Woeseiaceae bacterium | reverse complement strand
TACGGGCTATACCCAGAAACCGCCCCGCTTCGTCATAGACGCGGCGAAAACCCTGTGGCTCCCGGCCATCCATGGGCACCGGTTGCCCTTGCCCGAAGGCGGCTTCCTGGACCTCGTCCAGCCTTACCGATGGCCAGGCCGGCAATCCCTGGTCAACGGGCAAGAGCGCCGCATCCAGCTGACTTTCACCCTCAGCTGCCAGCGCTTCCAGCTGCTCCATGTCAAGCATGGCGCTTTCCTCGAAATCGGCAACCGTCTCGCGATACAGGTGGGCGGTATGCGCCAGCGTACCTGCTTTGGCAGCGATGTCTTCGACCAGGGTGCGAACATAGGTTCCCTTGGAACACCTGACCCTGAACACGAGTCGCGTTCCCCGCGCCTCGAGCAACGCGATTTCGGTCACGTTGATCTTGCGCGGTGCCCTGTCGACGACCTCACCCTTGCGGGCCAGCTCATAAAGCCGCTTGCCACCCTGCTTCAAGGCCGAGTACATCGGTGGAATCTGCTGCGATTCCCCGAGAAACGACTCCAGGATCGCCTCCCATTGGGCAAACTCCAGCCCCGGTACCTCTGCCGTGGCAACAACCTGTCCGTCCGCATCACCGGTGTCCGTCCTGGCACCGAGCGCCGCCGTCACGCGGTAACACTTGTCGGCATCCAGCAGGTAGGCAGAAATCTTCGTCGCCTCACCAAGACACAGCGGCAACATGCCGGTTGCTGCCGGATCAAGGCTGCCTGTGTGCCCGGCCTTGCGCGCACGAAACAGGCGTTTCACTCGCTGCAGTGCCTGGTTCGATGTCAGCCCGGCTGGCTTATTCAACAGCAATACGCCGTTTACCACTCGCAGCTCACGGCGAGACTTCTTGCCACCGTCACTCATCGGACTATTTCTGGGACTCGTCTTGCCTGGCCGCATCGATCAAACGGCTCAATTCAAAGCCTTTCGCGATGCTGTCGTCGTGCGTAAACCGCAACTCCGGGACGTGCCTGACCTTGAGCTTTCCGCCCAGCTTGCTGCGCAGAAACCCGGCGGCAGCCTTAAGCCCTTGCAGGGCCTCGGTTGAATCCCTGTCAGGTTCCAGCAGGCTGAAATAAACCTGGGCGATACTCATGTCCCTGCTGACTTCAAACGACGTCAGGGAGACACCCTCCAGCCTCGGGTCCTTGGTCTCAAAGCGCAGCAGTTCACTCAAGGCGCGCAACACCTCGGTTTCCAAACGCTGGCTTCTCGAAAACTCTCGTGGCATCTCTGGTTTGCTCTGCTACCGAGGACGCAACTAGTCGAACGTACGAGCGACTTCAGTACGCTCGTAGCATTCAATCTGGTCGCCAACCTTAACGTCATTGTAGTTCTTCACGCCGATACCACATTCGGTTCCGGAACGAACTTCGTTGACGTCGTCCTTGAAACGTCGCAAGGATTCCAGTTCGCCTTCGAAAATCACGACGTTGTCGCGCAGAACTCGAATCGGGTTGGCACGCTTCACGTAGCCCTCGGTCACGATGCAGCCGGCAACGCTGCCAAATTTCGGCGAGGAGAACACGTCCTTGACCTCGGCGAGGCCAACGATGGTTTCGCGAATCTCCGGCGCCAACAGGCCGCTTATTGCCGCCTTCACGTCATCAATTGCTTCGTAGATGATGCTGTAGTAACGAATATCAACGCCCGATTCCTTCACTGCTTCCCGCGCCGCATTATCGGCACGCACGTTAAAGCCGATGATGATCGCGCTGGAGGCAGCAGCCAGGTTAACGTCAGATGCGGTAATACCACCGACGGCCGAGCTTATGACCTTGACCCTCACTTCGTCGCTGGAAAGCTTGCTGAGGGCGTCTCGCAACGCCTCCGCGCTGCCGTGCACATCCGACTTGATCAACAACTGAACGGTTGCGCTTTCCTGCTCCTTCAGCTGGCTGAATACATCCTCGAGCTTGGCCGCTGCCTGCAGGGCCAGCTTGCTGTCGCGCTGCTTGCCCTGGCGAAGTTCCGCAATTTCACGCGCCTTACGCTCGTTTTTGACAACCAGGAAGTCCTCACCTGCGTCCGGCGTGCCTGACAGGCCAAGCACGACAACGGGTGCCGACGGACCGGCTGTTTCGATGGATGCCTGCGTTTCGTCGAACATGTTGCGAACGCGTCCGTACTCCCTGCCGGCGATAATCATGTCGCCCTGGTTGAGCGTACCGGTTTGTACCAGCAACGTGGCAACCGCACCGCGCCCTTTCTCCAGGCTCGATTCGATGACTATACCCTTTGCCGGTCCCTTGGAAACTGCCTTCAGGTCCATCAGTTCCGCCTGCAACAAGATGGCATCGAGCAGCGCGTCTACGCCTTCGCCTGTTTTAGCGGATACGTTGACGAACAGGTTTTCACCGCCCCATTCCTCGGAGATGACTTCGTGCTCCGATAATTCGGTCCGCACTCGATCGACATTGGCGTTTTCCTTGTCAATCTTGTTTACCGCGACCACGATCGGTACACCAGCCGCCTTGGCGTGCTGAATCGCCTCGACGGTCTGCGGCTTTACGCCATCATCCGCTGCGACCACAAGAATCACGATGTCCGTTGCCTGTGCCCCGCGGGCGCGCATGGCCGTGAACGCCGCATGGCCCGGCGTATCCAGGAAGGTGATTTCACCTTTCTCGGTGGCAACGTGGTAGGCGCCGATATGCTGCGTAATGCCGCCCGCTTCGCCGGCCGCTACCTTCGTCCGCCGAATGTAATCGAGCAACGAGGTCTTGCCATGGTCAACATGGCCCATGATCGTAATCACCGGAGAACGGGACTCTTCATCACCCGTCGTGACTTCTTCACCGGCGAGCAGGTCTTCGACCTTGTCCGTTTCCTTGATCGGCTTCGCGACGTGCCCCAACTCCTCAACCACCAGCACCGCCGTATCCTGGTCGATTACCTGGTTGATGGTGACCATCGCTCCCATGCTGAACAGCGCCTTGATGACCTCGTTGGCCTTTACAGCCATGCGCTGTGCAAGTTCCTGAACCGCGATATTTTCCGGAATTTCGACTTCGCGAACGACCGGTGCAGTTGGCCGCTCAAAGCCGTGCTGGCCGTCCGAAGCAACGCCGACGGCTCTGCGGCGCAATGGCGCCTTGCGCTTACGGCGCCCGCTCTTGTCGCCAGCAACATGCAGTTCCTTGCGTCCATACTTGGTTTCTGCCGGGCGCTTTACGCGAGCTTTTTCCTTTTCGCGTCGTTCCCGTGCTTCGGCTTCAGCGCGCTCGATTCGCGCTTGCTCCTCGGCCTTGGCAGCCGCTTCGGCTTGTGCCTTGACACGCGCCTCGTCTTCCTCTCGCTGCCGGTCCTTGGCTTCGCGCAGGCGGGCTTCCTGTTCCTGGCGGGACTGTTCTTCGAGTTCTTGCCGCTTGCGTTCTGCGTCGCGCTTTTCAGCCTCGGCGCGATCGATCTCGGCCTGGCGAACGCGATCCAGTTCTTCCTGCTCCTTCTTGGCCTGCTGCTCCAGCACATCGCGCTTTACATAGGTACGCTTGCGACGCACTTCAACGTTGACCGTGCGCGACCGGCCCTGGGCTCCGGACATGCGCAGCTCCGATTGCGATTTGCGCTTCAACGTAATCTTTCGCGGTCCCGCAACTGACGAACCACCCTCTTTCTGCCCATGTGCACGGCGCAGGTGAGTCAGCAGCTCGAGCTTGGCTTCCTCGCTGATCGTATCGTCTGAGCCACTGACCTTAATACCGGCCTCTTCCAGCTGTGCCAGCAGCTTTTCGACAGGTACTTTCAGTACATCAGCAAATTGTGAAACTTTTACGTCGGCCATAAATTCCTACTCCTGAACGATCAGGCTTGCTGTTCCTCGGTCTCGAACCAATGCTCGCGCGCTTTCATAATCAGGGCAGCCGCCTTGTCATGATCCATCTCATTAATGTCGAGGAGGTCATCCACGGCCAGCTCGGCCAGGTCTTCGCGAGTGACTATGCCCTCGCTTGCAAGCTTGAACGCCAATCCTTTGTCCATGCCTTCCAGATTCAGCAGATCTTCGGCCGGTTCTGCCTCATCGATTTTTTCTTCCTGCACGATTGCCTGGGTCAACAATACGTCGCGAGCGCGATTGCGCAGCTCATTGACGATATCCTCATCGAACTCCTCACTTTCCAGGAGTTCGGATGCGGGCACATAAGCAACCTCTTCAATCGTCGAAAAGCCTTCCTGAACCAGGATCAGGGCGACTTCTTCGTCGACGTCCAGCTGCCGCGAGAACAGCTCGAGCAAGCCCTTGGTCTCCTGCTCGCTCTTGGCTTCCGCGTCGTCCTCGGTCATGACGTTGAGCTCCCAACCGGTCAGCTCGCTCGCCAGGCGAATGTTCTGTCCGCCACGGCCGATAGCCTGGGACAGCTTGTCCTCGTCGACTGCGACGTCCATCGAGTGCGAGTCTTCGTCGACGACAATGGAGACGACTTCCGCCGGCGACATGGCGTTAACGACATACTGTGCCGGATTATCGTCCCAAAGAATGATGTCGACACGCTCACCGGCGAGCTCATTGGAAACC
>DATCZF010000209.1:0-7132 GCA_036526055.1 Woeseiaceae bacterium | reverse complement strand
ACCTGTCCCACCTGGTTGCGCTCTTCGGCCTTGCCGTAGCGGAAACGCCGCACGCCCAGGTATTTTGGCATGCTTTTCGGCGTGATCGTCACGGTTGCCTTGCGTGGTTTCAGCAGCAGGTTCTTGACAACCTTGCGACAGATTTTTGAAATCTCGCGCTCGAGGTTGCGCACACCGGATTCACGCGTGTAATGCTGCACGATGTCGCGCACTGCCGGCTCGGTAATGCGCAGCTCTTTCGGCTTCACGCCGTTTTCCTTGAACTGTTTCGGAATCAGGTAGCGCTCCGCGATGTTGATCTTTTCATCCTCGGTGTAACCGGGAATGCGAATGACCTCCATGCGATCGAGCAACGGCGGCGGAATGTTGAGGCTGTTGGCCGTGCAGACGAACATGACGTCGGACAGGTCAAAGTCCACTTCCATGTAATGGTCGTTGAACGTCGAGTTCTGTTCCGGATCCAGCACCTCGAGAAGAGCGGATGACGGATCGCCACGGAAGTCCATGGCCATCTTGTCGATTTCGTCCAGCAGGAACAGCGGATTACGCACTTTCACCTTCGACAGGTTCTGAATGATCTTGCCGGGCATCGAACCGATATAGGTCCGGCGGTGACCGCGAATCTCGGCCTCGTCACGCACGCCGCCGAGCGACATGCGCACGAACTTGCGATTGGTGGCGCGAGCGATGCTTTGTCCCAGTGAGGTCTTACCCACGCCCGGAGGTCCAACGAGGCACAGGATCGGCCCTTTCAGGCGTTTTACGCGTTGCTGAACGGCGAGGTACTCGAGAATCCGTTCCTTGACCTTCTCCAGCCCGTAGTGATCCTCTTCGAGCACCTTTTCGGCGCGTTCCAGGTCACGAATCACCTTGCTGCGTTTCGACCACGGCGCTTTCACCAGCCAGTCGACGTAATTACGCACCACGGTAGCCTCGGCCGACATCGGCGACATCAGCTTGAGCTTGTTGAGTTCGGAGGTTGCCTTTTCCTTGGCGTCGGCCGGCATGCCGGCCTCGTCGATCTTGCGTTCCAGGTCGGCGAGCTCGTTGGGCGCGTCTTCCATCTCGCCAAGCTCTTTCTGAATCGCCTTCATCTGCTCGTTGAGATAGTACTCGCGCTGGCTCTTTTCCATCTGTTGCTTGACGCGGCCACGAATCCGCTTTTCGATCTGCAGCACGTCGATTTCGCCTTCGATGATGCCGAGAATCTGTTCGAGCCGCTCCTTGATGTCGCAGATCTCGAGGATGCGTTGCTTGTCCGACAGCTTCAGCGCCATGTGCGCGGCCACCGTATCGGCCAGGCGTCCCGGCTGGTCGATGCCGGACAGCGAGGTCAGGATCTCCGGCGGAACCTTCTTGTTCAGTTTTACGTACTGTTCGAACTGGGCGATGATCGAGCGCACGAGCACGTCGATCTCACGCTCGTCGTGCCGGTCGTCTTCCTTGAGGATCGTGATTTCGGCGGCGAAGTGATCGCCGACGACCATGCGGTCGACCCGGGCGCGCTCGCCACCTTCGACCAGCACCTTGACCGTCCCGTCGGGCAGCTTGAGCAACTGCAGGATCGTTGCCAGCGTGCCGATTTCATACATGTCGCCAAGCTCTGGCTCGTCCATGTCCGCTTTCTGCTGGGCAACCAGCAGGATTTTCTTACCGGACTGCATCGCCCGATCCAGGGCCACGATCGAACGCTCGCGGCCGACAAACAGCGGAATGACCATCTGCGGATAGACCACGACGTCGCGCAGCGGCAGCACCGGCACTCCCGGCGTGGTGTCTTCCAGTTCCAACGGTTCGGTCTTGTTTTCTTCGGTCACGAATTCAGTCCTCGTTCGCCCAGGCGGGGTAATGTGCCAACTGCGAAGGGAAATGCGGCCGATTCGAAAGAAATCAAGTCACGACGGCAAGTGACGCCCAGCGGCATCCCTTCAACGGAATCAACTGGAAGTATATCAGGCTAAAATCAATCCGAGCCGGTTGCTCGTGATTGCTGCTGCTCGAGCGCAATCTGCGCCTCGTCGGACTCGTAGATGACATAGGGCTGGTTCTCGCCACTGACAACCGTTTCGTCGAGAACGACCTTTTTCGCGTTCTTGGTCGAGGGCAGGCTGTACATGGTGTCCAGCAGGACGTTTTCGAGGATCGTGCGCAAACCGCGCGCGCCGGTCTTGCGCTCCATCGCCTTCTTGGCAATGGCCCGCAGCGCGTCATCTCGAAACTCGAGCTCGACGCCTTCCATCTCGAACAGTTTGCGATACTGCTTGGTCAGCGCGTTCTTCGGCTCGACCAGGATGCTCATCAGCGCGTCCTCGTCCAGTTCCTCCAGCGTCGCCACGACGGGCAGGCGGCCGACGAACTCGGGAATCAGCCCGAAGCGAATCAGGTCTTCCGGCTCCACGTCGTGCAGGAGCTCGCCCACTGACTGTTGCTCATCCGCGCCTTTTACTTCGGCGACGAAGCCGATACCGCTCTTGGACGAGCGGGTGAGAATGATTTTCTCCAGGCCGGCGAAAGCGCCGCCACAGATGAACAGGATGTTCGAAGTGTCAACCTGCAGGAACTCCTGCTGCGGATGCTTGCGGCCGCCCTGCGGCGGTACCGAGGCTACGGTGCCCTCGATCAGCTTGAGCAGTGCCTGTTGCACGCCCTCGCCCGACACGTCGCGCGTAATCGACGGGTTGTCGGACTTGCGTGAAATCTTGTCGATCTCGTCGATGTAGACGATACCGGTCTGCGCTTTCTCGACGTCGTAATCGCACTTCTGCAGCAGCTTCTGAATGATGTTCTCGACGTCCTCACCAACGTAACCTGCTTCGGTCAGCGTCGTCGCATCGGCAATCGTGAACGGCACCTGCAACAGGCGCGCCAGCGTCTCGGCCAGCAGCGTCTTGCCGCAGCCGGTTGGCCCGATCAAAAGGATATTGCTCTTGGCCAGCTCGACGTCTTCCTTGCCGCGCTCGCCGCTGCGGCTTTCGAGACGTTTGTAGTGGTTGTAAACGGCAACCGAGAGGACTTTCTTCGCCTGCTGCTGGTCGATCACGTACTCGTCCAGGGTCGCCTTGATCTCCACCGGCTTGGGCAGCTTCTCGCGTCCGGCCTCGGTGGCATCCTCGAGCTCTTCGCGAATGATGTCATTGCAGAGTTCGACGCACTCGTCGCAGATGAACACCGACGGACCGGCGATCAGTTTGCGGACTTCATGCTGGCTCTTGCCGCAAAAGGAGCAGTAAAGCAGCTTGCCGTCTTCGCCTTTGCCGCGGGAATCATCACTCATGCTGGACTTGCCTCTGTTACCTGTTTGTCGCCCTCGAGGGGCTTATTCCTGTATATCACGAGCCTTTGGGACCCGCCACTCGTCCAGCCCCTATTATGAGTCTGGAAACGTCCAATAAGGCCCTGATTTTACTTATTTTGGTCCTTGTTACCACCGCCGAGCTCATTTCGATGCTCAAGAACGGTGTCAATCAGGCCATACGCGACCGCCTCGCCGGCGCTCATGAAGTTGTCACGCTCCAGGTCGCGCTCGATGGTTTCGATGCTCTGGCCGGTGTGCGCGGCCATAATCTCGTTGAGCCGGGCCTTCAGCTTGAGCACTTCGCGGGCGTGAATATCGATATCCGTTGCCTGGCCATGAAAGCCCGCGCTCGGCTGATGCACCATGATGCGCGAGTTCGGCAGCGCATAACGCTTGCCGTTGCTGCCGCCGCCCAGCAGGAGCGCGCCCATGCTGGCCGCCTGGCCGACACAGATCGTGCTGACATCACACTTGATGAATTGCATCGTGTCATAGATCGACAACCCGGAGGTCACCGAGCCACCCGGTGAATTGATGTACAGGTGAATGTCCTTGTCCGGGTTCTCCGACTCGAGGAACAGGAGCTGGGCAACGATCAGGTTGGCCATATTGTCCTCAACCGGGCCAACGACAAACACCACCCGCTCTTTCAACAAACGGGAGTAAATATCGTACGCACGCTCGCCTCTCGCGGTCTGCTCGACCACCATTGGCACCAAATTCATCGCCTTTGCGCTCATGGGAATTCCTGTCCTTGCTGTCGTCTGGATGGATTATCGACTATCTCACGCCTTTTCGGAATTCATGTATTCCTTGAAACCGAACTTTTTCGCCTTTTCCTTGCCGCCGGCAACCAGGGCATCGACGGCCTGTTCCTCGAGGATCACCGGCTCAATCTGCGACATCACCTGGGGGGTTGCCAGGTAGCGGGCAACCAGCTCAGCCGGATTTTCGTAGCCCGCGCACAGTTCCTCGATGCGTGCCTTGACGCGCTCGGCGTCAACCTTGATTTCCCGCTCGATGATGACCTGGTTGAGCAGCAGGCCCAGGCGCACACGGCGCTCCGCCAGCTCGACGAAATGCTCGCGCGCGGGCGCCTTGTCATGCTCGGTAATGCCCATGCGCTGCATCGCGTCGTGCTGCAGGGCGTGGATTTCCTGGTCGATCAGGGCGCTCGGCACCGCAATCGGATTCGCCTCCAGCAGCCCGTTCATCACCTGTTCTTTGACATCGGCGGTAACGCGCTCCTTGAGCTGGCGCTGCATGTTCTCGAGGACGTCGGCGCGCAGCTTGTCGAGGCCGCCTTCCTGGATGCCAAAGGCCTCGGCAAAGGCGTCATCCAGCGCAGGCAGTTCCTGCTCTTCCACGCGATGCACCTTAATGCTGAAGTCCACCTTGTTGCCCGCGAGGTCTTCCGCGCGGTAGTCCTTGGGAAACTTGACCTTGAACGACTTCTCGTCGCCGGCGGCCACGCCGTACAGCGCTTTTTCGAAATCGGGCAGCATCTGGCCCTGGCCGAGTTCTACGGGTACTTCCTCGCCCTTGCCGCCGGGAAACTCCTCGCCCTTGAGCGTGCCGACGAAATCCACGATCACTCGATCGCCTTCCGCCGCCTTGCGGTCAACGGTCTTCCAGGTCGCCTTTTGCTTGCGCAGCGTTTCGATCATCGCTTCCTGGTCGGCAGCGCCGATCTCGACCTCGGGACGCTCGAGCTTGATCTTGTCGAGTCCTTTCAGTTCGATCTCGGGCATGACCTCGAACGTCGCCACGAAAACGAAGTCCTGTCCGGCGAGCAGGGTTTCGGGTTCAATTTTCGGCCGCCCTGCCGGATTCAGCTTTTGCTGCTGAATTGCCTCGGCGTAGCCGCGCTGAATGAAATCGGACAGCACATCCTGGCGAATTTCAGCGCCATAGTGCTGCCGGACCACATTGGCCGGTACCTTGCCGGGACGGAATCCCTTGATCTTCGCCGTCTTGCCGACTTTCACCAGGCGCAGCGAAATTTCCTTTTCGATCTGCTCGCCGGGCATTTCGACCCGCATGCGACGCTCCAGCGTCCCCGTAGACTCAACCTTCACCAACATGTACTGACACCCTTTAATACGACAGCGGTCCGGCCTGTACCGGATGCGCAATGATTACAAAATTATCTTAAAAAAGAAACGCTTATAAGCCCAGTTTGGAGTGGATTGGTGCGAAAGGAGAGACTCGAACTCTCACGGGTTACCCCACTGGATCCTAAATCCAGCGCGTCTACCAATTCCGCCACTTTCGCCAGTCCTGGCGCCCGGGCGCCCTGTCCAGCCGGAAATTATAACGGGTCTACATGGTATTTGTTGGCTTTCTTGATAGAAATCAGGCGTGATCGGCACGCAATTGGCGTACCAGGGCGATCGCCATCAGCACGCCAATAAACAGTAGCGGCAAGGACACGACCAGTGTCGCCGTCTGCACGACAGTCAGGCCGGTCCGCGGATCGCCGGTGAGCCGGCCAACGAACATCAGGGTCAGCGGAATGACTGCCAGCGCCAGCGCCCAGAACGAGCGGTGCCAGCGAGCCGGGTCATCACCCGCCTCGAGCCGGCGTGTCGCGCTGGAGGCGAGAATGTAGGACGCCGAGTCGTAGGTGGTTGCACAAAAGACAATCGTGACCAGGCAGAACAGCGCGGTAACCAGGCCCGGCCAGGGCAGCTGCTGCAGTATGCCGACCACGGCCGCCGCCTGCCCCTCTTCACGCAGGATGGCGGTGACCGAGAGCGTCCCGTCCAGTTGCAGGCTGAGGCCATAATTGCCGATCACCATGTAAAACAGCATTGCACCCAGTGACCCGAAGCACAGCATGCCGAGGATTACCTGGCGAATGCTGCGGCCCCTCGAAATGCGCGTCACGAACAACCCGACAAAGGGTCCATAGGCGATCCACCAGGCCCAGTACCAGACGGTCCAGGTCTGGGCGAATGCCTGGTTGCCCGTGCTTTCCAGGCCGCTGTTCATGGCAAAAAAGTTTTGCAGCATCGTCACCACGCTGTCGAACGAGGTCTCGAGCAGGAACAGCGTGGGTCCGGCAACGAACACGAACAGCAGCAGGGCAAATGCCATCGCCAGGTTGATATCGCTGAGGCGCTTGATACCGCGCTTCAGTCCCAGCCAGACACTCACGGCAAACAGGGCAACGCACAGCGCCAGCGAGACGACCTCCAGCGCAAAGCCGTTGGCGGCACCGGTGAGCTCACTGATGGCGGCCGCGATCACCGGCGTGGTGAAGCCGATCGAGGAGCCGGCCCCGCCGAGCAGCGCAATCATGAAGAAAAAATCCATCAGCCTGCCCCAGCGGCTCTCGTGCTCGTTGCCGATGAAATAGTGACAGGCGAGCGAAAACCGAAGGTAAGGCTGTTTCTTCACGTAGTAGGGATAGGCGATTGCCAGTGTGGGAAGGCAGTAGAAACTCCAGGCGACCAGCCCCCAGTGAAATGGCCCGTAGGTGGCCGCCCAGCCAATGGCTTCCGCGGATCCGGACGCCGCACCGAAGGGCGGACTGTTGTAGTAATGGGCCCATTCAACCGGCGCCCAGAACATCAGCCCTCCGCCAACGCCGGCACAGAACAACATGCCGATCCAGCTTAAGGTGCGAAATTCGGGCGTTTCGCCGCTGTCGCCGAGCGTGACAGGCCCGTAGCGGCTGGCAGCAAGCCAGGCGAGAAACACGAGCACCGCAACACCGGCGGCGAGATACAGAAAACCGAGTTCGCCGGAAATGAACGCAAATGCGGTCAGGATGAACTGCCCCCCGGCGCGAGGAAAAACGGCCAGCGGCAGGCACACCAGGAGGATGATGGC
>DATCZF010000208.1:0-2998 GCA_036526055.1 Woeseiaceae bacterium | reverse complement strand
TCGAGCTGTCCCCTGCAGGCATCAAGCCAAGCCGCAGGAACTCCGACCCACCGCCAACTTTCGCTGACCAGGCTTTTTTCACCGGCAGCGTCTGCTGAAACTTGAGCAATTCCTTCGGCGGCAGTTCCTTCTCGTCCTTGTCTCCGAATATGCCGCACGCGCCAAGGGCGCTTGCAAGGAGAAGGATCAGGGCAAATTTGCCAACGCGCCTGATGATCACTCGACTTCCCCGGTTTCGGCTTCAACCGCGTCGTTCTCAGCCGGCACTAATGGCTCTGCTTCGACAACCTGCGCCTGTGCCAGGTCGTTCAGCTTCATCTGCACCAGCGGGCGATTGATTGTCGGGGCATCCCCGACGACGGACAATGCCCGGGCATAGGCGTCCGCCGCCTGGCCCCGGGACCCGAGCGCCACATACGCATCGCCCAGTAACTCGGCGTAGCTGGCGGCAAACGCTTCACTGCCCTGGTCAAGTAACAGGTCGATCACGTCCTGCGCCTTACCCTGGTAAAGGTAGATCCTCGCCAGGCGCAGGCGCGCTATATTCTTCAGCTCCTCATGACCGGATAACGCGAGCAGGTCCCGCAAGCTTTGCGCGGCGTCTTCGTCACGTCCCTGGTTGACGTAGGCGCGTGCCATGGCAAGTCGTCCCTGCGCGGCGTAATCGGTATCGGCGTATTCTGCATACAGCGCCTGCGCGGCTTCCTCCGCTTTCTCCAGCTTGCCGGCGTCGACGGCTTCACCCATCGTTTGGAAAACGGCGGATGCCGCCTCGGCAGTTTCTATCTTCGACTGCTTCCACTGGTTCCAGATGACGAGCGAACCCACCCCAATGACGATTCCGGCAATGACCATTTTGCCGTTTTCCTGCCACCAGGTGCGTAGCGCCTCAACCTGTTCTTTTTCAGATAAATCGTTCACAAATTTGCCCTTATCGAGTTTTAAAGTCGGCTCACTTCCCTGCGCTGCAGGGAACTCAGCCGGCCTGTTTCAATTGACTCACGAGCGTCGCCGCAAGTTCATCAAACGGAATACTGATTTGATCGGCATCGCGGCGCAATGGTTTCAAGCCCGCTGCCCGCGCTGCCACTTCGTTATCGCCGAGAATCAGCGCAAATTCTGCGCCGCTCTTGTCGGCCCGTTTCAGCTGCGACTTGAAACTGCCGCCGCCGAGATTCAGTTCAAGCGTAACGCCGGGCAACGCATTACGCAGATTTTCCACTAATTGAAAACCGCTGCGCAGCGCCGTATCGCCAACCGCGACGATGTAGATATCCGGCTGCTGTGGAGGCGCCTGACCGCCGCATACCTCGAACAGGCTGACCAGGCGTTCGACGCCCATGGCCCAGCCGATCGCCGGCGTCGCTTTGCCGCCCAGCTTTTCCACCAGGCCGTCGTAACGCCCTCCCGAGCACACGGCGCCCTGGGCGCCCAGCGCATCGGTCACCCACTCGAATACGGTCCGCGTGTAATAATCGAGACCGCGCACGAGCTTGGGGTTTACCGTGAATTCTACACCTGCGGCTGCCAACAACTCCTGCAATTCAGCAAAATGCTGCCCTGATTCCTCGTCGAGATAGTCGAGCATTGTCGGCGCAGCGTTAATGATGTGCTGCAAATCCGGGTTCTTGCTGTCAAGGATGCGTAACGGATTCTGCTCCAGTCGCCGCAGGCTGTCCTCGTCCAGTTTGTCCTTCACGCCGGTGAAATACTCGACCAGCGCCTGGCGGTAGCGGTTGCGAGATTCCGGCACGCCGAGCGTATTCAGTTCGAGCCTGAGCCTCGAGAGGCCAAGGCGCTGCCAGATCCGTGCGCTCATGATGATCAGTTCGGCGTCGACATCGGGACCCTCATAACCCATCGCTTCGACATCGATCTGGTAAAACTGGCGGTATCTGCCTTTCTGCGGTTTCTCGTACCTGAACATCGGGCCAGCCGTCCACAGCTTTTGCCGCTGGTTATGCAGCAGGCCGTTGCTGATGCCGGCGCGCGCCATACCAGCCGTAGCCTCCGGGCGCAGCGTCAGGCTCTCGTTGTTGCGGTCGAGGAAGGTATACATTTCCTTTTCCACGATATCCGTGACCTCGCCGATCGAGCGGCGGAACAACTCCGTCTGCTCCAGCAGCGGCAAGCGAATCTCGCGATAGCCATAGGCCTGGATGACATCGCGAACAATCGCCTCGACGTGCTGCCAGGTCGCCGTAGCCTCGGGCAGAATGTCGTTCATTCCCCTGACCGGTTGTGGCTTCATACCGGTACTCCGCGGCTTGTCGAATAGGAAATTTGCTTACTCATCGTATTACTGCTTGCTGATCTGAAACCTGGCGAGGGTTCCCTCGATGCGATCGGCTGGAATGTCAAAGGAACGGCCATCAACCTCGATCTCCACCTGGCTGCTGTCGCCAAGCAGCACGGTGATCGGTGCAGCACCGCTGACTTCAACGGTACGTCCTGTTTTACCCAGGTCATAGAACAACCTGGCACCGGTCGCGTCAGATACTTCGGCCCAGCAGTCGCCGCGAAAATACAGCATCAATGACACGTCACTCGATGCCGATCCGATTGGCGCATCGCCAAGCAACTCGTCAGCGCCGAGGCCTGTATCCGCGTTAGCTGGTGTTTCCGACCCAACGACTGTCTCTGTTTGCGGCGAAGTTGCCGGTGGCAGTATCACGGTATCCGTCTTTCGCGCATCGGGTTCAGTACCGGCCGCCGCCGCGTCATTGTCGCCGCCGAATGGCCCAGTGAACCACCAGATTGCGATGGCGCTGAGGATCGCCACGATGACGAGGCCGACCAGCCAGGGACCCAGCGACCAGTCGCGGGGTTGTCGCCTGCGGGTAATGATGACCGCGGGCGCCGTATCGCTTCTGGTCAGCTCGTAATATTCCGCAAAGACGTCATCCGTCGGGATACCAACCAGGCGGGCATAACGGCGCAAATACCCTTTTGTGTAGACCGATGCGCCCAGATCCGCGAAGCGATTGTCTTCCAGGGC
>DATCZF010000207.1:0-2735 GCA_036526055.1 Woeseiaceae bacterium | reverse complement strand
CCACGTATGCCTATGGATTACCGCTGTTGATAATGATGGTGGCATTGGGTCTTGGCAGCACCTTGGCCGGTCCACTCGATGAAGTTACCGCGATCCTGCTGGCGGGAGCTGGCCTGGCGACGGGTATGGCTATCAGCCGCTGGCGACTGGCCGATGCCTGTATGAATGCGTACACACCCGAAATCTGTGCGGTCAGCCGCGCACACAACGGGGTCGGCAGCTGACAGGATGAGCAACGAACTTACCCCAGTGCTGGATGTTTACAGTCGACAGGGATGTCATCTTTGCGAGTTGCTTGTCGAAGAATTATTGCCAATCGCCAGGGGCAAGGCGAAGGTCAGGGTCCACGACGTCGATACTCGCGAGGAATGGAGCAGGGAATATGGCCTGCGCGTACCGGTGGTAGAACTGAACGGTACCTGTCTTTGCGAATTTGAACTGGACAGGGCGGCGGTGATCGCGGCCCTGAACCGCCCCTGAGCCGCTTTTTCCGCCCGAATACAGACCTAAACGTATATACTTCGCCGCTGATCGCAGCCAACAGATTGTTTATGCAGCATATCCGAAATTTTTCCATCATCGCCCACATCGATCACGGCAAGTCGACGCTTGCCGATCGATTCATCCAGCTATGTGGCGGTCTGACGGAACGAGAGATGGAAAACCAGGTGCTGGACTCGATGGATATCGAGCGCGAGCGCGGCATTACAATCAAGGCGCAGAGCGTCTCGCTTAATTACACGGCTCGTGACGGCGTCGTTTATGAGCTGAATTTCATCGACACACCCGGACATGTCGACTTCTCATATGAAGTCTCGCGCTCCCTGGCTGCCTGCGAGGGTGCTCTGCTGGTTGTCGACGCGGCGCAAGGCGTCGAGGCACAAAGTGTAGCCAACTGCACAACGGCAATTGACCAGGGGCTCGAAGTCGTCCCGGTCCTGAACAAGATCGACCTGCCGGCAGCGGACACGGACAAGGTTATCAAGGAAATCGAAGACATCATCGGCATCGAGGCGCATGATGCCGTGCGCGTTTCGGCGAAGACGGGCGTCGGCGTGGATGAACTGCTGGAGACGATCGTCAAGCGAATTCCGCCTCCACAGGGCGACGCGAACAAGCCTTTGCAGGCGCTGATCATCGACTCGTGGTTCGACAATTATGTTGGCGTCGTTTCGCTGGTGCGCGTCGTCAATGGATCGCTGGCGAAAGGCAGCAAGTTCACGGTCATGTCGACCGGGCGTTCGTATAACGCCGACAGGGTCGGTTGTTTCACGCCGAAAATGCAGGATCGCAATAACCTCGCGACCGGTGACGTTGGTTTTGTCATCGCCGGCATCAAGGATATTTATGGCGCGCCCGTTGGCGACACGCTGACATTGACGAAGACTCCCTGCGAGAAACCGCTGCCGGGCTTCAAACAAGTGCAGCCACGCGTCTTTGCCGGGCTGTTTCCCATTCGCTCGGACGATTATGAAAGTTTTCGTGAAGCCCTGCAGAAACTGCGCCTGAACGATGCCGCACTGTATTTCGAACCGGAAACGTCTGCCGCGCTGGGTTTCGGCTTTCGCTGCGGCTTTCTTGGCATGCTGCACATGGAAATCATTCAGGAGCGACTCGAGCGCGAATACAACCTGGACCTGATTACCACGGCGCCAACGGTTATTTATGAAGTGCTACTGACGAGTGGCGAAATCATTCGCATCGATAACCCGTGCAAGCTACCGCCGCTCAATGAGGTCGCCGAGCTTCGTGAACCGATCATCACGGCAAATATCCTGTTGCCTGAGCAATACATTGGCGCGGTGATGAAATTGTGTATCGACAAACGCGGGGTACAGAAGCACATCCGCTATCTGGGCGCCCAGGTGTCGATGGAGTTTGAAATGCCGCTGGCGGAGGTGGTCCTCGATTTTTTCGATCGACTGAAGTCGGTCAGCCGCGGATTTGCCTCGTTCGATTACCATTTCGAACGCTTCACATCAGCGAAACTGGTTCGATTGGATATCCTGATCAATAAGGAACGCGTCGACGCACTGTCTAGTATTGTGCATCGTGACCATGCGGATTCCCGGGGCAGGGAACTGGTCGAGAAAATGAGGGAACTGATTCCGCGGCAAATGTTCGATGTGGCTATTCAGGCGGCGATTGGCAGCCAGGTTATTGCCCGCAGTACCGTCAAGGCATTGCGCAAGAATGTTACCGCCAAGTGCTACGGCGGTGACGTCACTCGCAAGCGAAAATTGCTGGAAAAGCAGAAGGCGGGTAAAAAGAGAATGAAACAGATTGGTTCCGTCGAGATTCCGCAGGAAGCGTTTCTGGCTGTCCTGCGCGTAGACAAGTGAGGTAAGCGGTGAACATCGATCTTGCGCTTTTGTTGACTGTTCTGACCCTGGTCTCCGGGTTTTTTGTAGCGCTCAATCGCTTTTACCTGCAGCGCGGCGATCGGCAAGGCGGCGCGAAAACAGGAGCGGTCCTGTCCACTGTGATCGACTATTCACGGTCGTTTTTCCCGGTGCTCCTTATCGTGCTGGTGATTCGGTCTTTTATTTTCGAGCCGTTTCGTATCCCCTCGGGCTCCATGATGCCGACGCTGCTCGAAGGCGACTTCATTTTCGTCAAGAAGTACAGCTATGGCCTCAAGTTGCCGGTCAGTAATACCAAGGTTGTGGAAACCGGGCTGCCGGGTCGAGGCGATGTGGTGGTTTTCAGGCTGCCGCAGGATACGAGCGTAAATT
>DATCZF010000206.1:0-11830 GCA_036526055.1 Woeseiaceae bacterium | reverse complement strand
CGATATCCCCGAAGCGCTGGCAAATACCGCGGAAATCGCCAAGCGCTGCAACCTGAACCAGCTGCTGTCACGCAGTTACCATGAAGGGCAGGAACGCGGTATACCGCTGGTCCACCAGGACTGGCTGACAAAAGCGGGATGTGAAGGGCTGATCGCCCTGTCAGGCGGCCTCAATGGCGATATCGGGCACGCGTTCACAGCGGACAAGCCTGAACTTGCGGCAGAGCTGCTCGACAACTGGGTAAATCTCTTCGGCGATCGTTTCTACGTGGAACTGTCGCGCACCGGCAAAAGCGGCGAGGAAGACTACATTCAGCACGTCATCGAGCTTGCGAGTGAAAAGGGGGTGCCGGTCGTCGCCACCAATGACGTGCGGTTTCTCGATACTGAAAATTACTATGCGCATGAAGCGCGTGTTTGCATCCACGAAGGCCGGACACTCGGCGACAAGGACAGGCAATCTGCTTATACGAAACAACAGTATCTGCGGGATGCTGACGAAATGGCGCGCCTGTTTTCCGATATCCCCGAAGCGCTGGCAAATACCGCGGAGATCGCCAAGCGTTGCAACCTGAACCTGAAGCTGGGTAAATCGTTTCTGCCGGAGTTTCCGGTGCCCGAGGGTGAAACGGCCGCAAGCTTCCTGCAGGCCGAATCGGAAAAGGCCCTGCAGCGTTATCTCGAACACTTACCCGGGGAGAAGGTCGACTCTCCCGATCAGTATCGGGAACGACTGGCAAGCGAACTCAAGGTCATTTGCGAGATGGGATTTCCGGGCTACTTCCTGATCGTCGCCGACTTCATCAACTGGGCAAAAAACAACGAGATACCGGTGGGCCCGGGCCGCGGCTCGGGCGCAGGCTCGCTGGTCGCGTTTGTCCTTGGCATTACCGACCTCGATCCCCTTGAGCACAACCTGCTGTTCGAACGATTCCTGAATCCCGAGCGTGTCTCGATGCCTGACTTCGATATCGACTTCTGTATGGAAGGGCGCGACCGGGTCATCGATTATGTTGCGGAACGCTACGGGCGCGACCGGGTATCCCAGATTATTACTTACGGCACGATGGCGGCGAAGGCCGTTATTCGGGACGCCGGGCGCGTGCTGGACCAGCCCTATGGATTTGTCGATCGCATCGCCAAGCAGGTGCCTTTTGAAATCGGCATGACGCTGGACAAGGCGCTCGAGCAGGAAGAGGAACTGGCGAAGATGTATGCGGAAGATGAAGAAGTCCGCAGCATTATTGATCTCGCACGATCGCTTGAAGGCCTGGTTCGCAATGCTGGAAAACACGCCGGCGGTGTCGTTATTTCGCCAACCCAGCTGACGGATTTCACGCCGCTGTATTGTGAAGAGGGCGGCGCCAACACGGTTACCCAGCTTGACAAGGATGACGTCGAGGCCATAGGACTCGTGAAGTTCGATTTCCTGGGGCTGAGAACACTGACGATCATTGACTGGGCGGTGCGCATCATAAACGCCGGCAATGACACGGACGAACTCGATATTCGCCGAATCCCGATGCAGGATGCGGCGACTTTCTCCTTACTGCAGCAGTGCCTGACGACGGCCGTGTTCCAGCTGGAATCGCGCGGCATGAAAGACCTGATAAAGCGCCTGCGGCCGGATCACTTCGACGACCTGGTAGCGCTTGTCGCACTGTTTCGCCCCGGTCCTCTGCAGTCGGGCATGGTGGATGACTTTATCAGCCGCAAGCATGACCCCGACAAGAGCAGGATTGATTACCTGCACCCCGACCTGCGCCCGGTGCTGAAGGAGACCTACGGCGTCATCCTGTACCAGGAGCAGGTTATGCAGATTGCCCAGGTCCTCGCCGGCTATACACTGGGAGGCGCGGACCTGCTGCGACGCGCCATGGGCAAGAAAAATGCCGAGGAAATGGCCAAGCAGCGTGAAATTTTCGTTACCGGCGCCTGCCAGCGCGGGGTCGAGGAAGGCACCGCGACTCGCATCTTTGACCTGATGGAGAAGTTTGCCGGCTACGGTTTCAACAAGTCGCACTCAGCGGCGTATGCGTTGCTCGCTTACCAGACGGCCTATCTCAAGGCGCACTACCCGGCGGCATTCATGGCGGCCGTGATGAGCGCCGATATGGACAATACCGATCGCCTGGTCGTCATCAAAGACGATTGCCGGCAATTGAGCCTCGAGGTGTTGCCGCCGAATGTTAACAAGTCTGCCTATCATTTCAGCGTCGCGACGGCCACATCAATTCTTTATGGCCTGGGGGCGATCAAGAGCGTCGGTCGGTCGGCGGTGGAAAGCGTCATCGAAGAGCGCAGCAGGCATGGGGCGTTCAGCTCGTTAAGCGAATTCTGTCGCCGTGTCGACCACGATAAGGTGAATCGCCGCACGGTCGAGGCCATGATCAAGGCAGGCGCGCTGGATGATTTCGGGGTTAACCGACGCAGCATGATGCATCAGCTGCCGGTTGCGATGAAGGCGGCGGAGCAGCAGGCTCGTGCGGCTGAAGCGGGGCAGAATGACATGTTCGGCATGGCGCCGGTGGTGGAAACACAGCCGGAGGCGCGCCTCGAAGAATTGCTCGAGTGGCATGAGGGTGTGTTGCTGAGCAACGAGAAAGAAGCACTCGGCCTCTATTTGACTGGCCATCCCTTCGACGCAGTAAGAACCGACGCGCGGTTTTTTGTCGACGCGACCCTTGCCGATATTGCCGCCGAGCCGCAACCGGTCAGCAGCAACGGCGAGAGAAATTACATGCAGGGCAGGCGGGAAATGACCGTGGCTGGTCTGATCACTGACGTGCGTAAACGCGGCAATCGCTATACCGTTGTACTGGATGACGACTCGGGCCGTCTCGAACTCAGCCTGTTCGCAGAGACCTACCAGGAGTTCCGCGACTTGCTCGTCAAGGACGAGATCGTGGTCGTTAGCGGCACGCTTGGTTACGATGATTTTGTCGGTGGCTGGCGCATGAGCGCCCGCCGCCTGGAAAGTATCGACCGCGTCATTGAATCGCGTGCGCAGAGCATGATCATTTCCCTGCAGCCGAACGGCCAGGGAGAGGCATTACTGCACAAGTTGCACGATGTATTGATGCCATATCGCCGCGGGCGCTGCGAGGTATCGGTACAATATACCGGCTCGCAGGCGGCTGGACGTCTCAATCTCGGCCCGGAATGGACGGTGCGGCCGAGCCGTGAATTACGGGACAAGCTAAGCGAGTTGCTGGGGCATGACAGCGTCAGACTTCTCTACGCTCCCAACCCCAAATGATGTAGAGTCCGACTATGGCGCTGCCAAGCCCGGTGCTGGCAGCGAATGTGCAACACGATGGCAATACGCGTTATGGATCTCAATTTTCTTGAATTTGAAAGACCGATCGCCGAGCTCGAGGCCAAAATAGACGAGCTGCGCTATGTTGGTACTGATTCAGACGTCAATATCAATGAAGAAGTTGCGCGCCTGAAGAAAAAGAGTGAAGAGCTCACCAAGAGTATTTTTTCCAAGTTGTCCGCATGGCAGGTTGCGCAGGTGGCGTGGCATCCGATGCGACCGTATACGGCTGATTACCTCGAGATGCTCGCACCTGACTTCCAGGAACTCCACGGTGACCGCATGTATGCCGATGACCATGCCATTATCGGTGGCGTTGGACGGCTGGACGGTCGGGCGGTCATGTTCATTGGCCAGCAGAAGGGTCGGGATACCAAGGAACGCGTGCGGCGAAACTATGGAATGCCGCGGCCGGAAGGCTATCGCAAGGCTTTGCGGCTGATGCGTCTCGCGGAGAAGTTTTCCCTGCCGGTGGTGACGCTCATCGATACGCCGGGCGCTTACCCGGGCATTGGCGCCGAGGAGCGCGGACAAAGCGAGGCAATTGCCCGTAACCTGTTCGTCATGGCGCGACTGCGTACGCCGGTCATTTGCATTGTCATCGGCGAAGGAGGTTCCGGCGGCGCGCTCGCAATCGGCGTTGGGGACCGCGTCCTGATGATGCAATACAGTATTTATTCCGTGATTTCGCCGGAGGGCTGTGCATCGATCCTCTGGAAAAGTGCGGAACGCGCCGAGGATGCCGCGGAGGCCATGCGCATCACGGCGCAGAACCTGAGCGAATTCAAGCTGATCGACGAAGTACTGGCCGAGCCCCTGGGAGGTGCACATCGCGATCCAGCGGCTGCCGGCGAGATCATTCGCAATGCAGTTCTCAAGCACCTGGAAGACCTGGATCGCCTGTCGATCGATGAGCTGCTCGAACAGCGGCGCCGGCGCATTGCCAGTTTTGGTGATTTCAAGGAAGGCTGATTCGCCGGGCGGCCATCCTGCGGCGGATGCCTGCTACGGCGCAGTCTGCCGCAGCGGGTCCGCAACGATTCAATGAGCTTTAGCGCAGAAATCTTACTCGACGAACTCAGCCGCATTGCGGGTGACGGCGGGCTGCCGGCACGCTTCGTCGTGGCGTTCAGCGGTGGCGCAGATTCCACGGCGCTATTGCATGCGTTGGCCGAATCCCGCAAAGAACATCAGGTGGCGCTTGCTGCCGTGCACGTCAACCATGGTCTGCACAAGGACGCGGAGCACTGGGCCAGGCATTGTGCGGCGTTTGCCGCGTCGCTGGACGTGCCGTTCGAATCCGTGAACGTAACCGTAAGGCTAGAGGACGGTCAGGGCGTGGAAGCGGCTGCCAGGGACGCGCGCTACGCCGCGCTGGCGCGGCTGATTGGCCCGTCCGATTGGCTGTTAAGCGCGCATCATGCCGATGACCAGGCGGAGACCCTGTTGCTCAACCTGCTGCGCGGCAGCGGGCCCGCAGGCATCGCGGGAATTGGCGTAAAACAGCCATTTGCCGGGGCGGAGCTGGTGCGGCCGTTGCTGCGGGTGTCCGGGCAGGATTTGCGCGACTACGCCAGTGCACATGGCCTCGAGTGGATCGAGGATCCGAGCAATCTCGATACGCGGTTTGACCGCAACTACCTGCGCAAGGAACTGATACCTCGGCTGGCGAAGCGCTGGGAGGGCCTGGCAACACGTCTCGGCCGCAGCGCCGCGCTGGCCGGAGAAACGAACGAATTACTGCAAGCGCTGGCGGAAGTAGACATGCTGGGGCTCGGCAGTCCGGATCGGCTGCGCGTTGGCGCGCTGGTCGCGTTGCCGAAGATTCGGCAGCGTAACGTGTTACGCCACGCAATTCGCATTTGTGGCTTGCCGACGCCCTCCGCGAAGGTCCTGCAAAGGATCATCGAGGACATCCTTCCGGCTCGTGAGGATGCGCGGCCACTGGTGCGCTGGCCAGGCGCGGCAGTGAGGCGCTATCGCGATCATCTGTATCTGCTGCCTGAATTGCCTGCTTCGCCAGCGGCTTCCGCTCTGCAGGTCGCCGCCGATGGCACGCCGATCAGTTTGGGTGCGGGCATGGGCAGCCTCAGCCTGAGGAAGGAGGGCCGCAAGGGCATCGACCCGCAGCGCGTTCGCGGCGGATTGGAGGTTCGCTTTCGCAGCGGCGGAGAGGAAATTCGATTGCCGGGTCACGATTGCACGCACAAGCTCAAGAAACTGTTGCAACAGGAGGGTGTAGTGCCGTGGATGCGGGAACGTATTCCGCTGCTATATGCCGACGGCGTACTGGTTGCGGTTGGCGATCTGTGGATTGCGGAAGATGCCATGGCCGATGAGGGGCTTGCGGTGCATTGGGAAGGGCGCCCATGCCTGTATTGAAAACTATCGTCAGCGAGCGATTCCTCGGTGCATGCTCGTTGTTTAGGCGGCAGTGATCTGGTACCTTACAAAACCGTCAGTTATCCAACGACGGGCGGTCATTCAGGGTTGGATTGAGAATATCGATGTGACGCGATTTTTCGCCACATCGTTTATTTTTGTTCCGGCCCTTTATTATTTCCCGACGCCAGAATTCTTAAGGCAGAGTACATGACATCTTATGTGTTTATTACTGGCGGCGTGGTTTCGTCATTAGGCAAGGGAATTACCTCGGCTTGTCTCGGTGCAATTCTCGAGTCACGGGGTCTGACCGTGAGCATGATCAAGCTCGATCCCTACATCAATGTCGACCCGGGAACGATGAGCCCGTTTCAGCATGGTGAAGTATTCGTCACCGAGGACGGCACCGAGGCCGACCTGGACCTTGGCCATTACGAACGTTTTGTGCGCACGACGACCGGTCGCAACAGCAATTTCACGACCGGCAGAATCTACGAAAGCGTGATTCGCAAGGAGCGGCGCGGCGACTATCTCGGCGCTACAGTCCAGGTCATTCCGCACATCACCGACGAGATCAAGAATAGCGTCAAGCGCGGCGCCGGCGATGCCGATATCTGCCTGGTCGAGATTGGCGGTACGGTCGGTGACATCGAGTCCCTGCCTTTTCTGGAGGCGATTCGCCAGATGGGCATTGAACTTGGCCACGACCGGGTCGTGTATGTGCACCTGACGCTCGTCCCATATATCGCGACCTCCGCGGAGATCAAGACGAAACCGACGCAGCATTCCGTCAAGGAACTGCGCTCGATCGGTATTCAGCCAGATATCCTCGTTTGCCGTTCGGAGCAGGCTTTGCCGAGCGAGCATCGCCGCAAGATTGCGCTGTTTACCAATGTCCAGGAAAAGGCGGTGATTTCCGCATCTGACGTGGATGATCTCTACAAGATTCCGCGAATGTTGCACGAGCAGGGGCTCGATGAGATTGTCGTCAATCAGCTGGGACTGGATTTGCCGCCGGCAAACCTCGCCGAATGGGAGGCTGTCGTGCAGGCGAAACGCAATCCCAGCGGTGAAGTGCACATAGCGATGGTTGGTAAATACGTCGATTTCAGGGACTCCTATATTTCGCTTAGCGAGGCATTGCTGCATGTCGGCATTCATACTTCGACCAAGGTATCGATCCACTATGTCGAGTCACAGGACATCGAGACTGGTGGCCCGGATTGCCTGCAGGGTATGGATGGCATCGTCGTGCCGGGCGGGTTTGGTGAGCGCGGTATCGAGGGAAAGATTCGTGCGGTTCGGTATGCGCGCGAAAACGGTATTCCCTACCTCGGCATTTGCCTGGGGTTGCAGGTTGCGGTGATCGAGGCAGCGCGTAACCTGGCAGGGCTCGACGGGGCGCAAAGTACCGAGTTCCATCGTGATACCCCGCATCCGGTGATTGGCCTGATCACCGAATGGCAAACCACTGAAGGGGGACATGAAGAGCGGACCGAGCAGTCCGACCTGGGCGGCACCATGCGGCTCGGTGCGCAGAAAATATTCCTGGCCGAGTCGTCGCAGGTCCGCGAGATTTATGGCAAGCCGGAAATCTTCGAACGCCATCGACATCGCTTCGAGGTCAACAATAATTACCGTGACAAGCTGGAGCAGGCCGGCGTGCGATTCTCGGGCCTGTCGATTGATGACCTGGTGGAGATGATTGAGTTACCCGAGCATCCCTGGTTTGTCGCCAGCCAGTTCCACCCGGAATTCACGTCCAATCCCCGTGATGGACATCCGCTTTTCAAAGCATTCATCGCTGCGGCCCGTGAGCACAATGAAGCCACGCTCCGCGAGGTGGCTGAGGCATGAAGCTGTGTGGATTTGAAGTTGGCGGCTACCAGCCGCTGTTCCTGATCGCCGGCACCTGCGTGGTCGAAAGCGAGGCCATGACCATCGATACGGCCGGCCAGCTGCAGGAAATTACCGGCGAGCTGGGCATTCCCTTTATCTACAAGTCCTCTTTCGACAAGGCCAACCGCAGTTCCCGCAGCGGATTTCGCGGTCCGGGAATGGAGGAAGGGCTGCGCATACTTGGCGAAGTAAAGCGGCAATTGGGATTGCCGGTATTGACTGACGTACACGAAGACACTCCGCTGGACGAGGTGGCGGATGTGGTGGATGTGCTGCAGACTCCGGCGTTTCTGTGCCGGCAAACCAATTACATCCTCAGGGTTGCCGAACAGGGCAAGCCGGTCAATATCAAGAAGGGGCAGTTCCTCTCCCCCTGGGAAATGCGAAACGTCGTCGAAAAAGCCCGGTCGACCGGCAACGAGTCGATCATGGTGTGTGAACGCGGATTTTCATTCGGCTACAACAACCTGGTTTCCGACATGCGCAGCCTTGCGGTGATGCGCGAGAGCGGCGCTCCGGTCGTGTTTGACGCTACGCACTCGGTGCAGCTGCCGGGAGGCCGTGGTTCTTCGTCCGGCGGGCAACGCGAGTTCATTCCGGTGCTGGCAAGGGCGGCAACCGCTGCCGGCGTGTCCGGCCTGTTCATGGAAACGCATCCAGATCCTGATACCGCACTCAGCGACGGGCCAAACGCATGGCCGCTCGCGCGCATGAAGGAATTGCTGGCAACCCTCAAATCGATCGATACCCTGGTCAAATCTGCGCCCTACATCGAGACGGATTTCGGTCTCGGTTGCTGATCGCAGCAGCGCTGCTACTGGAGAAGAATGTGATTGAAATTACGGACATTCGTGGTCGGGAGATTCTCGATTCGCGCGGCAATCCCACTGTGGAAGCCGATGTCTGGTTGCGGGACGGCGCCTGTGGCAGGGCGGCGGTGCCATCCGGCGCATCGACCGGCACGCGCGAGGCAGTCGAACTGCGGGACGGTGACCGAAAGCGATACAACGGCAAGGGCGTGCTCAAGGCAGTAGCCAACGTCAACGGCGAACTGAAAGACAGGCTGATCGGCAAGACATTTGCGGATCAGCGCGAGCTCGATAATTGCATGATCGAACTGGACGGGACGGAGACCAAGAGCCGGCTTGGCGCCAATGCATTGCTGGCAATTTCGCTGGCGACGGCCAAGGCTGTAGCTGAGTCAGCCGGAACGCCGTTATTCAGATACATGGGCAATGACACGAACATGCCCGTGCCGATGATGAACATCATCAACGGCGGTGCGCATGCCGATAACAGCGTCGATATCCAGGAGTTCATGATCCTGCCGGTCGGGGCGCCGAATTTCAGCGAAGCGCTGCGTTACGGCACCGAGGTATTCCATGCCCTGAAATCCGTCTTGCGAAAAAAAGGGCTGAACACCGCGGTGGGTGACGAGGGCGGCTTC
Organism: Woeseiaceae bacterium; assembly: GCA_036526055.1. Lineage (GTDB taxonomy): Bacteria > Pseudomonadota > Gammaproteobacteria > Steroidobacterales > Woeseiaceae > JAHEFE01. The sequence goes on along the minus strand of DATCZF010000206.1, from coordinate 2,783 downwards.
GCGCCGGATTTGCCGTCGAATCGTGCGGCGCTGGATACGATTGTCGAGGCAGTCGAAGTTGCCGGTTATCGTCTCGGTAAAGACATCTACCTGGGGCTGGACGTCGCGAGTTCGGAATTTTTCAGCGATGGCAAATATCGCCTGGCCTCCGAAGGGCGGGAATTTGATGCGGGGCAATTCACCGATTTCCTGGCGGAACTGGCGGACGCGTACCCGATTATTTCGATTGAAGACGGGATGGATGAAAGCGACTGGGAAGGCTGGCGGGCGCTGACCGAAAGGCTCGGCAAGCGTGTCCAGCTGGTCGGAGACGACCTGTTTGTCACCAACACGCGAATCCTCGGCCGGGGCATTAATGAAAAAATTGCCAATTCTATATTGATAAAACCTAATCAAATCGGTACCTTATCGGAAACTCTTGATGCGATTACTATGGCAGTGGAAGCGGGTTACTCGGCGGTAATTTCCCACCGTTCGGGAGAAACCTCGGACAGCACGATTGCCGATATCGCCGTTGGGACGCTCGCGACCCAGATCAAGACGGGGTCGCTGTCCCGTTCGGATCGCATTGCGAAGTACAACCAGTTGCTGAGAATCGAGGAGGCCCTGGGGACGAATGCGACATATGCTGGTGATAAAGCATTTTCGGTGCCCCTCGGTTGATTTGTCGTTCGACGCACACACGCGGTAAATGAGATGCGCTGGCTATTGATAGTCCTGATAATGTCGAGTGTCGCCCTGCAGGGACAGCTGTGGCTGTCCGACGATGGCATTCGCAAAACGCAGGATCTGCAGGCCGCAGTGCAGGATCAGAAGGCCGAGAACAATCGCTTGCGGCTGCGCAATGCGTCACTGGAAGCAGAAGTTATCAATCTCAAGCAAGGCCGCACGGCGGCTGAGGAGCGCGCAAGAACGGACCTCGGCATGATCGGCCGCAAGGAGACCTTTTTCCAGGTCGTTCCCCGATCGGCAAAACTCTGATTGCCGACAGCGCGTATTTCGCCGATGGACTCATACCGCAACCTGCCAGACTGGCCGCGCGCCCACGGTGGTGCCGTGGTCCATGGACAAATTCGAGTCCGGAATAGTGATTTCGAGGTCAGCGAGGACCTCGGGTTCGAATTCAGCGGCGCCGGGGAGCACGATTTCCTGCGCGTGCGCAAGGACGGTGCAAACACGCAGTGGGTTGCGGACAGGCTGGCGCAGCATGCAGGTGTGCGCGCCACAGACGTCGGCTTTGCCGGGCTCAAGGACCGGCATGCGCTCACAACCCAATGGTTCAGCGTTCCGGCACCGGCAAGAAAATCCGCCGACTGGGGCGCATTTTCCGCACCGGGCGTCGAAATCCTCGAAAAGCATCGTCACGACCGCAAGCTAAGGCGGGGGGCTCACCGCGGCAATCAGTTTCGATTGTGCCTGCGCGCGGACAAAATTGATCACGAGGTCGTGGCTGCACAGTTGCAACGCATTGGCCAACTCGGGGTGCCGAATTATTTCGGCGAGCAGCGATTTGGTCGCATGGCCGGCAACCTGGATAGCGCGCTTGAACTCTTTTCCGGCAAGCGCCTGAAGAGGCGCGTGAAAGGTATGGCGTTGTCCGCTGCCCGATCGTTTCTGTTTAACGAAATCCTCGGCGAGCGTGTCAGAAACCAGACCTGGGATCGATTGCTGCCGGGTGACTGCGCCAGTTTGGCCGGATCCGCAAGTTTTTTCGCTGTGGCGGAACCGGACGCCGCGCTGCTCAAACGGTGTCGCGAATTCGATATCCATCCATCCGCCGCTTTGTGGGGCAGGGGGCAACCCGCGACGGCCGGGGACGTCACCGTACTCGAAGCATCGGTCTGTGAGCGGCATGCGTCACTGGCTGCAGGACTGGAAGAACATGGGCTTACACAGGGCCGCAGGGCGACGCGACTCATGCCGGTCGGTCTGCAATGGGAGTTTGTCGATGATGGCGTATGGCTGAATTTTTACCTGGAAAGCGGCGCCTTTGCGACGGCCGTATTGCGCGAACTGGCGGATTTCGCAGACGCCATGGCCGAAATTCAGCGGCCGCGCAACAGCACGTAAACAGCGCCGGTGCCGCCGTCGACTTGTCGAGCGGAGCTGAAGGCCAGCACGCCGTCCCATTTTCTGAGCCAGCCGTCGATTCTGCTTTTCAATACCGGGCCCCGCTCTCCTGAACCCAGTCCTTTGCCGTGAATGATGCGCACGCAGCGAAAACCACGACGCATGCTGTCTTCAAGAAATTCCCCAAGCACTTTGCGCGCCTCCACCGCTGTCAGTCCATGCAGATCGCTTTCTGCCTGCACGCTGAAGGCGCCTCGTGCCAGGCGGCGAAAGGTCCTGTGACTCACCGAGCTGCGTTGAAAGCGCAGAAAATCTCCGCCGTTCATTTCCGTGTCATCGATGGAGCCGCTGAGGCTCTCGGCAAGTACTGCTTTTTCGTCTTCCTGGCGAAAGCGAGCCCGCGGACGCGGTTTGCGAACAGGCGGCTCAATCGTGTCCCTGCCCAAAGGCCTGACGTCGTTGACAGTAGCCCGAAACAGTTCTGCTTCCTCGTCGCTCAGGCCTTTACCGGGGCGGGAGTTTGCTTCCTTATCTCGGTAATTTTTGCTCGGCGTTTTGGCCATGAAGTAGAATCCGCGAACAGGGCTTTGGTGATCTGCGAACATTCAGTATAGTGAGCGCATCAAGCGCAGCCAATTCAGTCGTCGAAAAAAATGAAAATTCTAATAAGCAATGACGATGGATATCTGGCCACAGGGATCCGGGTGCTGGCG
>DATCZF010000205.1:0-9791 GCA_036526055.1 Woeseiaceae bacterium | reverse complement strand
CAGAGTCCGCATTTCGAAAAAATGCTGTATGACAACGGCCCCTTGCTTGCACTGTACGCCCAGGCATTCCTGGCAACCGGGGACCCACTGTTCAAACGCATCGCAGTGGAAACCGGACAGTGGATTTGCCGCGACATGCGCGCCGGGAACGGTGGCTTTTTTTTCAAGCCTGGACGCCGATTCGGAAGGTGAAGAGGGCCGCTTTTATGTCTGGACGCCGGAGCAGGTGAAAAAGGCTCTTGCAGCCGACGATTACGACCTGGTAGCCCGGCGTTTCGGCCTGGACCAGCCGGCAAATTTTGAAGGCAAATGGCACCTGGTTGTCCGCCAGTCGCTGGACGAGCTCGCGAAGGTTTCGAGTATGCCCGCTGACGCGATTGCCAACAGACTGGATGGCTCGCGTGACACGCTTCGGCAATTGCGCGAGCAACGGGTTGCACCCGGTCTCGACGACAAACAGCTGACGGCCTGGAATGCCCTTGCCATTCGTGGACTGGCGATCGCCGGGCGCGCGCTCAACGCGGCAGAATTTTCGGCGGCAGCCCGCGATGCCGCGCGCTTCCTTGCCGGTGCTGCAATTCGTGACGGCCGACTGTACGCCAGTTACAAGAATGGCGATGCCCGCTTCAAGGCCTACCTCGACGATCATGCCTTCCTCCTCGATGCGCTGCTCGAGGTTCTGCAGTCACACTGGGACAGCGCATTGCTGCAGCTGGCGATCGAGCTCGCCGACACGCTGCTGGAGCGGTTCGCGCATCCCGACGGCGGCTTCTATTTCACCGCAAACGATCACGAAGCGCTGATGCATCGACCGCGGCCGTTCGCGGATGAAGCGATGCCGTCCGGCAACGGCATCGCGGCGTTCGCGCTGCAAAGGCTGGGTTACCTGCTCGGCGAGAGCCGCTACCTGGAGGCGGCGGAGCGATGCCTGCGCTCTGCCTGGAAAGCGCTGCAGGATTATCCGCACGGTCACGTATCACTGATCACGGCGCTGGAGGAATACCTGCAGCCGCCCGAGATCATCGTCATTCGCGGTTCGCAAGCGGAAATTGACAGCTGGCGAAAGTCTGCGGCGGCAATTTATGCGCCTCGGCGGCTGGTCTTTGCGATCGACGCACAGGCTGAGGGTCTGCCTGGAGCGCTTGCGGAACGGCGCGCGCACGACACCGAGACGGTTGCCTACCGCTGTGTCGGCAACCAGTGTTCGTTGCCGCTTACAACCTGGGAAGCGCTTGCCGCTGCGATCAGCGAAACGCGTCAGTCTTGATAGTCATCAGTCGATCGGAAAGCGTTGCCAGCCGCTTTCCGTGAGCCGAATCTCGTACGTGGGCCAGTACTGGGTGTCGAGTTTCAGGGTAATGACCTCTGTCGCCCCGTTCCAGGTAACTGTGGTCAGCCGCACTGAAGAGCGGTCCTCCCTGCCCGCAACGGTCGCAATGAATGCGGCGAGATCCCTGACGGCCACACCATCGACCTCCACGATTCGCCGCCCGGCCCACAAGCCGTAGCGTGTCGAGGGCGAGCCGTAATTATAGAATGCGACGTAGACGCCTTCGGGGCTGATGCCACGCTGAGCCGCCATGGCGCGATGCGGGTTTTGCAACAACGCACCTGCCCACACCGCCGCCCTGTCGATATCCCCGCCACCGAGGATGACCGTTTCGACCTCGATATCCTGCACCGCGGAATCACGCCAGATGGTCAGTCTGACCAGCGGTTTCTGGGTCGCGCGCTCCATTTCCCGAAACGAGGTGATCACTTCACCGTCGATAGCCAGCAGCATGTCGCCGTTGCGCAGCGACTCGGCTGCCGGACTGCCGGCGACGATTCGCGAAATCGACAGGACGCGACGACGTTCAGGACTTTGTTGTTCCAGACGCTCCAGCCACCCTTCGTCAACGCCCATTCTGCGCGCGGCAAACAGGGGCGTGTAGCCGAACTCGGCCTCGAGCGAATAAATATCATTGCCTTCGCGAACGAGATCGACGAATTCCTTGACGATTTCCGCGGGAACCCCGCTGTTGAACTGTGCGCCATCTGCGGAATGTCCGCCGCCATTGCTGACGGCGAAGCTCGACCAGAGTGCCTGTACGCGGCCTTTTTCGTCCGCCAGCACACCATCGATTTCCGGCGCGGTCACCAGCGAGACAACTTCAATGTTCGTCTCGCGGAAACGCAGGGTGCGCGACAGTGGCATCGACACAGGATCGACCGACGCGACGACCGCCGCCTGGTGCACCAGCCGATGGTCCGGTTTCAGCCCGACCACCCAGGTCTTGTCGCCGGGCTGCAATGCCTCGGTATTGAACTCGGCACTGCGCACCGGCGTATCGCCGATCAGCTGCGGGTCATAGGATACGATCGCGAAATTGTGCAGCGGGTGGACAAACTCGACATTGCCACCGACCTGCAGTGAACCGGCAAACGTGATGGCGACGTCACCCATCGGCACCGGCACGGTGTTGCGATCGACCAGGACGAGGCCGCGCTCCGCATCGACCACCAACCCGGTACCGTAGTAATGGCGCTCGGCGATACCCGACACCGTGTAGGGCAAATCAAAGGTCACCATGACCAGTGACGGCGCCAGGCGCCGGGCGCGCGGATCCTTGCTCTTGCTGAACTGGGTGCTCCCCGCTACCGCCGGCTTGCTGACGGGGCCTGCCGAAAGGTCGGTGCACGGCCAGGTGCCGCTCACGTCATCCCGGTGGCAGCGGCGCACCGGGAACCAGCGGCGATCCATTTCCATGGAGCGCACCACACTGTTGCGGGGATCATCGAGCGTGACATAACGGACGATGGCCTTGTCGCCGTCTGCCAGGCTGTCAAGCACGGTCTGAAAATCGTCGATGTTGCGGACAGCGACCCCGTTGACTTCGCTGATCACGGCCGAGCGGGGAATCGCCGACCGGGAAAATACATAGCCCGGGTTGGCTACGTAGACGCCGCTCAGGCTGCTGTAATAATGACGCGCCTGCTGGTAGGAAAGATCATTGACAATGGCATCGCCAAACTCGAGAAAACTGTCCGGCGTTATCGCATGCAAATCGTCTACTTCGAGGCTGCGAGTCAGAAGCTCACCGCCCCTGACCAGCTGCAGCGTGATTGCGCTCGCGATGCTGTTATCCAGTAATCCCTCGAGGGTCACGAAGTCGCTTACCAGGTCCCCGTTTATGCGCACGAGGATGTCGCCCGGCTTCAGTTCACGGTCGGCGGACGAGCCAGGAATCGTCTCCTCCACCACCAGCATGCCGGTATGGCCCGGAAAACGGCGCCGGGCCTCGCGTTCGATGTCCTCAGTGATGCCCAGCCGATGCAACTCGTCATAGGTCTTCAGTTCGAAGGTTGTCTGCAAGGTGCCGCGCTCGATGGACTTTCCGGCCTGCAACAGGCGAAGCGCCCGCTGGACGCGATCGAGCGGCAGAAAGAAACTGCTGGCGGCCGAATTGTTTGCGCCCGCGTTAAGGGCGACGACCTCGCCATCGATATTGATGACCGGGGATCCTGATGAGCCTCCCGAGGTGCTCGAGGCGGCCTGGATGTAAAACGTGTTGAAGTCATTGTACTTGCCGCGACCATAGTCGGGCGCCTGGCGATCCAGCCTTGCGATGGTGCCGGCAAGAATGGACAGTTGTTCGCCGGCATCGTTGCCGATGACCCTGATTTCACGGCCGACGCGAGCTCCCTCCGGGGCCAACGGTAACTCAGCCGGTTGAATGTATTTCAGCTGGGCAGGATCAAAACGGAAAAAGCCGAAATCATGCACCGGATCCCGGTAGATCGGCGTCAGGCGCACTTCTTCGCTGTTGAGAAAGACCGCCTCGGCAACGACCGGCCCCGGGGTCACAACATGCCGGTTGGTCAGAATGATTCCGCGCTGCGCATCAACGACGAAGCCGGTTGCCTGGCTCGAGGAGTTCCACTCGGTATCGAATGCTCTCGTGCTGTCCACGCGAATCGATACGACGCCTGAGGAAATCCTTGCCAGCGTCTCCGCCCATTGTTGCTCTTCCCCCGCGGCGAACAGCGGCCCCGGCAGGATTACTGCAAACAGCCATAGGGCGACATTCCTGTTTTTCATAGACACTGACCTGGATATTCGTTGAGAACGGTATGACGCGCGAATGAACTGTCGACCACTGTGAACCGCGCCGGTTCCTCTAGCATACCGACTTTTCGCGCCCGGAACCCGGGCAGTGAGCTCCAGCGGTCAGTCCTCGGGTTTCCACGCGACGTCGAGATTACGCGCCGCCTGCACGTCATCCAGGCGCCTGACGGGCATCGTCAGGGGCGCTTCCTTGACGGCGTCCGCGTTGGCTGCAGCTTCGCTGAGGATCGTCTTCATCGCTTCGACGAAACTGTCCAGCGTTTCCTTGGACTCGGTTTCTGTCGGTTCGATCAGCAGGCATTCAGGCACCAGCAACGGGAAATACGTGGTCGGTGCATGGAAGCCCTTGTCCAGCAACGCTTTGGCAATATCCATCGCGCTGACGTGCAGCGTTTTCGCCTGGTGCTTGAGCGTAATGATGAACTCGTGGCTGGCACGGCGATTCGGAAACGCCAGTTCAAACCCCTCGTCGCGCAGACGCGCCTGCAGGTAATTGGCGTTCAGCGTGGCAAACTCCGCAACCCGGCGCATGCCGTCGCGGCCCAGTAACCGCATGTAGACATAGGCGCGCAGCAATACGCCGGCATTGCCCATGAACCCTGACAGTCGGCCAATACTCTGCGGGTAATCTTTTTCGCTCATCCAGCGATAGGCGCCGGTCTCTTCGTCTTTACCCACCACCGGAATCGGCTTGAACGGCAGCAGACGATCATTGACGCCGATGGCGCCAGAGCCCGGGCCGCCGCCACCATGTGGCGTCGAAAACGTCTTGTGCAAATTCATGTGAATAACATCGAAACCCATGTCGCCCGGCCGGACCTTGCCGAGGATCGCATTGAGATTTGCGCCGTCGTAATACAGCAGGCCGCCGGCATCGTGAACCAGCTGGCGCACTTCCAGAATCTTCTTTTCAAATACACCCAGCGTCGAGGGATTGGTCAGCATGATCCCTGACGTGTTCGGCCCGAGCGCCGCGCGCAGCGCATCGAGATCGATGTCGCCGTTCTTGTCGGTCGGCACTTCCTTCACGACGCAGCCACACATCGTCGCGGTCGCCGGATTGGTACCGTGCGCCGCGTCCGGAACAATAATTTCGTTTCTGTGCAGATCGCCACGCGCCCTGTGGTACGCCTGGATCATTGCCACGCCCGCAAATTCGCCCTGCGCACCGGCCATCGGGGTCAGCGACACGGCTTTCATGCCCGTGACCTCTTTCAGCATTTCCTGCAGCTCGAACATGCACTGGAGAAATCCCTGTCCATGCTCTACCGGTCCCAACGGGTGCCGATTGAGGAAACCCGGCAGCATCGCCATCGAATTGCAGATGCGCGGGTTGTACTTCATCGTGCAGGAACCCAGCGGATAAAAATGCGTATCGATCGAAAAGTTCTTCTGCGAAAGGCGCGTGAAATGACGCACGACCTGCAGTTCGGAGACCTCGGGCAAGCGCGCGGGCTTGCTGCGCAGCAATTCTGCCGGCAGATCGAATTCCGGGTGTGCTGCCGGTGCCTGGGCAAAGGCGCGGCGCCCCTTGCGCGAATCTTCGAAGATCAGTTTTTCATTCATTGCGTTTCCTCAATAACGAATCGCGTGCCGGCGATTCGCCGTAGCTTCATTCTTCAATGTCGATGGCCAGCGAGCGAAATGCCGCGGCGTAGTCCGGCTCTTCGGTTACGTCTTCCACCAGCTCGGTGTAAACGACAGAGTTGTTTTCGTCGACGACGATGACTGCGCGGGCGAAAAAGCCTTTTAACGGTCCCTCGGTAATTTGCACGCCATAGTTCTCACCAAACCCCGCATGCCTGATCGCAGACAGCTGTGTCACCTGCTGCAGGTCATGCTCCTTGCGGAAGCGCGCATGGGCGAAAGGCAGGTCAACCGAAATCATCAGCATTGCCAGGTCGTCGTGTGCCGCGGCATAACGATCGAACGCGATCACCGACTTGGCGCAGACCTCGAGGTCAACACTCAGGAAAACATTCAGGATCTTGCGCTTGTTCAGCCAGTGATCAATCGAGACATCCCTTAGTTCGGTGGTTACCAGCGAAAAATCCGGCGCCTTGCCACCCAGTGCCGGCAGCTCGCCGGCCAGTTGGTAACGCGAACCTTTAAACGTAATCTTGCTCATTCGTTTTACCCGGCCACCCCGGCAGACTCCGCGAAGACTTCGGCCATGGCGCTGGCATAGGCCTCGATGTCTGCCGTTGTCTTGGTTTCTGTCGCGCAAACCAGCAAAACGTTGCCAAGCTCTGCGTATTCCTCGCTCAGATCGACGCCGGCAATGATATTGCGGGCCGACAAGGCTGCGATTACCGGCGCGACGGGACGATCGAGCCGCAGCAGGGCTTCGTGGAAAAAGGGTCCATCGAATACGCTCTCGACGCCTTCGATCGCGGTCAATGCGGCAACCAGTTCCACGGTTCTGGCGTGGGACGTCGTCGCAACTCGCGCCAGGCCTTCTTCACCGAGCAATGACAGGTAAATCGTTGCCGCGGTGACCATCAATCCCTGGTTCGTGCAGATATTCGACGTCGCCTTGGAGCGACGAATATGTTGTTCCCTGGCCTGCAGCGTCAGCGTGTAGCCGGTTTCACCGTTCAGATCGACCGTGCGCCCAACGATGCGCCCGGGCATTTGCCGAATGATCGCAGTCTTGCAGGCCATGAAGCCGAAATAGGGCCCACCGGACGACAAGGGTATGCCGAGGGGCTGCCCTTCACCGCAGACGATGTCCGCGCCTTCCTGGCCCCACTCGCCCGGCGATTTGAGCAGCGCCAGGGAGGTTGGGTTGACTACGGCGATGACCAGCGCACCGCGTTCATGCGCCCAGTCAGTCAACTCATCGATGCGCTCCATGGAACCGAAGAAGGTCGGCTGCTGAATGACCACTGCGACCGGCGCCTCAGCGCTCGAGTCCAGGGATTCCAGCGCCGTGATGCCACGTTCCACATCGAGACCAAGCCGGTCGAACGCCAGGCCCTGGTTGCCGGCAATTGCCTGTGCCACTTTCTCGTAAACGGGATTGACACCCGCCGACAACAGCACGCGTGTCGACTTGCTGCGCCGATTCGCTCGAACTGCCATCAGCGCCGCCTCCGCCACAGCCGAGGCGCCGTCGTATAACGACGCGTTGCTGACGTCCATTCCGGTCAGTTCAACGATCATTGACTGGAATTCATAAATCGTCTGCAACGTGCCCTGGCTCGCTTCTGCCTGGTAAGGCGTGTAAGCGCTGTAGTATTCGCCACGCGTCGCTATGTCCCAAACGACCGCCGGTATATGGTGTTCATAGGCGCCGGCACCCGCGAAACACAACGGTGCGCCGTCTTTGCCGGCCAGTCCGCGCATCAGTCGGGCAACTTCCATCTCGGAAATCGCCTCGGGAATACCGTCGAGATCCCGAATCAGCAGGTCGCGTGGAATCTCATCGAACAGGTCGGAAATCTTCTCCGCCCTGATCGCCGCAAGCATTTCCCGAATGTCATCTTCGGTATGAGGTATGAAAGGCATTATCTTGTCCCAAATTGCTCGTGCAAAAATCCCGCGCCTCAGGCTTCCAGTTCGTCTAGGAACGCCTGGTAGTCGTCAGGACTCATCATGTCTTCAAGGTTGACGTCGTCGCTGGCTTCCATGCGCACGATCCAGCCGTCACCATAGGGATCACTGTTGATTTTTTCCGGATCATCGGCGAGCTGCTCGTTGACCTCGGTGACATTTCCGGCCAGCGGAGCGTACACGTCCGATGCCGCCTTCACCGACTCGACGACGGCCATTTCGTCGCCCTCGCCCAGCTCCTGGCCAACTTCGGGCAACTCGACGTAAACCAGGTCACCCAATGCAGCAGCCGCATATTCAGTGATGCCGACCGTATAGCTGCCGTCATCTTCCCGCCGCAGCCACTCGTGCTCCTTTGTGTAGTAGAGATCTCCAGGCAATTCGCTCATTAACATTCTCCTTTGTGCACTGTTCTTCGCCAACCTGTCATTCAGGCCTGCGCAATTCAATTCTGGTCGAGATCGATACAGGCCTTGCCGTTACGCACGAACGGAGGCCGGACAACCCTGACAGCCAACAACTTGCCGCGAACCTCGACGGCAGCATACTCGCCGATTTCGGCGGGCACCCTGGCCAGGGCAACAGACCGCCCCAGCGTCGGCGAGAAACCGCCGCTGGTGATCTCCCCGTCTTCCTGGCCTTCGACGACGACGCGCTGGTGATTGCGCAACACGCCGCGATCTTCCAGGACGAGTCCGCCAAATTTTCTGCGCAATCCGGCGGCCTGCTGCTGGTCCAGCGCAGCCCTGCCGATAAAGTCACGGTCAGCGGAATCCCGGGCGATCGTCCAGCCCAGGCCCGATTCCAATGGCGACGTCGTCTCGTCCATATCGGCGCCATACAGGTTCATGCCCGCCTCCAGGCGCAGGGTATCCCTGGCGCCAAGACCGCATGGTACGACCCCTGCAGCGCTCAGCGCATTCCAGGTGCTCACGGCCTCCTCCGCCGGCAGCATGATCTCCCAGCCATCCTCGCCGGTATAACCGGTACGGGCGACGAACCAGTTGCCAATGTCGAGGCCAGAAAACGGCCTGATCGCAAGCGCCGACTCGCGGTCGGCTTCGGGCAGCAGCCCCGCGGCCAGTTGCCGCGCTTCGGGTCCCTGCACGGCGATCATCGCCAGATCCCGGCGCGGTGTGACATCGACAGCGAACGCTGCGGCCTGTTGCCGAATCCATGCGAGGTCTTTTTCCGCCGTGCCGGCATTCACCACGAGGCGATACGAATCGGGGCCAAGGAAATAGACGATCAGGTCATCGATAACGCCGCCCTGGGGATTGAGCATGCAGCTGTACAGGGCTTTGCCGGCGACCTGGAGTTTGGCGACGTCGTTCGCCAGCAGGAAGCGCAGAAAATCGCGGCAGCCGGAACCCTGCAGGTCGATTACCAGCATGTGGGAAACATCAAACATGCCCGCTGCCCTGCGGACGGCGTGATGCTCCTCGATCTGCGAGCCGTAATGCAGCGGCATATCCCATCCGCCAAAATCGACAATGCGCGCGCCGGCCTTGACGTGTTCTGCGTGCTTCGGTGTCTTGAGCCCCATTCAAAAATTCCTCTGCGCGAACCGCGGCTGTCGTCTGCCGGTTCCTTTGCATGCACAAATAAAAAAGGCGGCAGGAATCATCCTGCCGCCCCTCTGTCCGGTTACCTGAGAGATCAAGTGCCGATGCCGGCAACATACCCCTTCGGTGGGCCCTGCGGCCTCTCTCCAGAGCCAATCAGAAATCACGGTCCCTTTGCCTGAGCGTTTCCGAGCGAGTTGCGCCTTCGGCGCCCCGTTGAAATACCGGGGACTCTTCCGCGATTCCTATGGATTAGTGGCCGCAATGATACCGCAACGGCCAGAGAAAGCGCCAGTTCGAATCAGGTCCCTTCAGCGAATTCCCGCCGTGACAGCTGGGCCCGTTTTGCCGGTTCCAGGGCAGGATCATAAATTTCCTGAATGCGACGCAGCCGCAAGCCGAGACCGCAGGCATTGGCAATCTGGATGTTGAGACCGGGTCGCGCATTCATTTCCAGGATCAGCGGCCCGAGGTCCTTATCGATCACGATATCGACACCGACGTAGCCGAGATTGGTTACCTCGTAGCATTTGGCCGCGGACTCGAGGATAAATTCCCAGTTG
>DATCZF010000204.1:0-3627 GCA_036526055.1 Woeseiaceae bacterium | reverse complement strand
TGCCGCGTCCGGAAACCACTGGTCCCAGCAGATGCCCACGCCGATTTGGCCAAACCGGGTGTCGAAGGCTCTGAACCCCGTGTCGCCGGGGCTGAAGTAATAGGTTTCCTCGTACGCCGGGAAATTCGGGATATGCGATTTGCGGTAATGGCCGACGATCTTGCCGTCCGCGTCAATGATCGCCACGGCATTAAAGTAGTTAGCTCCGTCGCGCTCAAAGAACGACACCGGCAAAACGACATTGCGATCCGCGGCCAGTTTTTGCAGTCGTCGAATGGTCGGCTGCTCGCCGGTTGGATGCGCAAGGCCAAAATGACGGTCCTGCCGGTCGATACAGAAATACGGCGTTTCAAACAATTCCTGCAGCAGGATGATATTGGCGCCCGCATCGGCGGCCTGGTTGACCAGGGCCTCAGCTCGCGCGACATTGGCTTTAACATCCCAGGTGCACGCCATTTGCGTGCACGCGACGACGACTTCCATCAGGGCCTCCGCTTATGGTTGCTGTGCTCCCAGTCAACGTTACTCGGCAGCGCCTGTCAACAGTGCGCCTGCGCGTGCCGATAGCGGTCGTTCGCCGCGGGTGTAAGATGGCAGGTATCACTACGTATTGATGATATTCGAGCCGCTTTGTAACTTGGCCCGCTTTCGCAACAATCGAACGTACAACAGGGGGATCCATGAATTTTGTCAGACTGATACCGGTCATTCTTAGCCTGCTCGTTTTGGGCGCGCATTTCCTCAGGGACGGACAGACCCTGATCGTTGCAGTCTGCATCGGCCTCGTCATGCTGCTATGGCTGCGCACCCGCTGGGTACCGCGCGTCATTCAGTTGGTGCTGGTTCTCGGCGCCGTCGAGTGGATATGGACCTTGTATGCATTCGCCACAATTCGTGCGGCACACGGGCAGCCGTGGACCCGGCTGGCAATTATCCTCGGTGGCGTTGCCCTGTTTACGGCGGCATCCGCGCTTGTTTTTCGCAACAAGGCGCTTAAGAAACGCTATCGCATGGGCAGCAACGAATTGCTCTAGCGAGCAGGTTCCGGGCGGGCGGGCGCCTGCTCAGCCTGATCCGAATCCGCGGAAAGCAGGGCAAACTACCGAAAATAAACCTTTTATTTACCTCGGCCTCTGTTATAGTGCGCCCCGTCCTGGCGCACCTCGGTCTGCGCCAATCGCTCTGAGCGGCGCAATGTAGCACTGCCAGAACCATTCAGAATTTCCAGCCCGGACCGAATCGCATACACCCGAAAAGCGGTGTGTCTTCGAGTCGGGCGACCCGGAGTAAACAATCAATGTCATTTAAATCACTCGGCCTGTCGGCCGAATTGCTGCGTGCTGTCGAAGAAAAAGGCTATCGCACGCCCACCCCTATCCAGCAGCAGGCTATTCCCCTGGTGCTCGGCAACAGGGACCTGCTTGCCGCGGCCCAGACCGGTACCGGCAAGACCGCAGGGTTTACCCTGCCCATCCTGCAAAAACTGCAGGCAAACTCACGCGCGGAAGGCAAACGCCGGGTACGTGCGCTGATCCTGACACCAACGCGTGAACTTGCTGCCCAGGTCGCACAAAGCGTCCAGGACTACGGCAGTCACCTGAATTTCCGCTCCTTGCAGATCTTCGGCGGTGTCAGCATCAACCCGCAGATTTCGACCCTGCGCAAGGGCGTGGATATCGTCATCGCGACACCGGGACGCCTGCTGGATCACCTGCAGCAACGCACCCTGGAGCTGTCTGCCGTTGAGGTGCTGGTGCTGGACGAAGCCGATCGCATGCTCGATATGGGTTTTATTCGCGATATTCGACGCATCTTCAAATACCTGCCTGAGCAGAGACAAACCCTGTTGTTTTCGGCAACCTTTTCGGCGGAGATTCGGCAGCTCGCCGGCGATATCCTGCGCAATCCCGGTGAAGTCCAGGTTGCGCCCGCCAATGCCGCTGCGGATCGCGTGAAACAGGTCGTCCACCTGGTCGACCAGCGCAGAAAGCGTGAGCTCCTGTCGCATCGCATTGGCGCCGAAAACTGGCGCCAGGTGCTGGTTTTCACCCGCACCAAGCACGGCGCCAACCGGCTCGCAGAACAGCTGAGCATGGACGGCCTCAACTCTTCTGCCATCCACGGCAACAAGTCACAGACTGCCCGCACCAAGGCGCTTGCTGACTTCAAGGCCGGCAAGGTGCGTGTACTGGTCGCGACGGACATCGCCGCACGCGGCCTCGATATTCAGCGCTTGCCGCACGTGGTTAACTTCGACATGCCCCATGTCGCGGAAGATTACGTCCATCGCATCGGCCGCACTGCGCGCGCCGGCGAGGAAGGCACTGCTGTATCACTCGTCAGTGCCGAGGAGCGGGGTTTGCTGCGTGATATCGAGCGCTTGCTCAGCTGCGATATCGAGAAACAGGCAGTGGCGGGCTATGAGCCGAGTAGCCGCAGTGCCGCGGATATGGCATCGAAGTCCGCAGCGGCGGGATCAGCTCGCAAGGATGCGCGTCCCGCAAATCCGAATAATGTACGCCGCTTCAAAAAGCCCGGATCGCACAAACGTAAAGCCGCCACATCGCAGAGCGCCGCGGCCGGCAAGCGCAGAGGCAATTCCGGTCGTCAGCGTCGCACAGGCTAAAAAAGCAAAGCGATTTTTTCACTTCCCGTGCCCCGGCTCTCCTTATTCGGCCGGGGCGCGATCAGCACGTCGCCCGCAAGACGCGAGCGTCTCAATCCTGTGGGTGTGGCGACAGCGGAGAGATGCCCGCCTCGTCACGTTCAACGGTGCCGCGCTGCAGTTTGTCGATCAGGTCCTGCTTGTCATGCTCCTTGATGAAAACCCGGAACGTGTACTTGCAGAACAGCGTTTTTGGCGACAAGGCCAGCGCCACTCGCTCACGGTAAGTGGCATCGCGGACGGCCTGTGACACATGCCGATTACGGCGTCGGTAGGTTGCCCAGGTGAATAGTGACAACAGGGCCAACAGCGGGTACAGCAGAAGACCGATCACGACGGAGGAACCGCCGACGTCGTTCCACAGCCTTCTTTCCGTGCGAAATCCGGCCAGCGTCGCCAGAGTCTGCAGCTTTTGCACCCCGATAAAGAAAATATGCCCGAAATAAAAACGTGGCGTGCCGCGTGTTGACAGCCTGACACTGTCAATCTCCGTCGCCGGCATGCGTTTCCAGGAGTCCGACTCCAACGCCAGCGTCGCAAGCCTGGCACGCGCGTGCGAATAACTCGGTGTGGTGAGAATCAAGGTCCCGCCTTTTTTCAGAACGCGGTTGAATTCCTCGAGCGCCCCCAGCTGATCGGCAAGGTGCTCTATACCTTCCTGGCAGAGCAGGTAATCAACGCTCTCGTCAGCCAGGGGCAAGCCCTCGGCAAGATCCGCAAATTCGGCGCTGACGCCTTCGAGCGCCATGAACTCCGGAAACAGGTCGAACGGCCTGACCGTTGCCCCCTTCTGCAGGAATTCATGAGTCGAGCGTCCATCGCCACAGGGAATATCAACGACAACCTTGCCATCGAGCCTCGGCATGCTTCGAATGTATGCCCTGACGTATCGGTGTATGCCGCTGAAATCGAATTTTTCTTTTGCCGGCATAAGAAAACCCCGTGATATTCGCATAAGCCAA
>DATCZF010000203.1:0-6047 GCA_036526055.1 Woeseiaceae bacterium | reverse complement strand
TCCGACGATGGTCAGATAATAAATTGTCGGCAGGAGTGTGCGCCTGAGCGTTTGGCCCTCCTGACCGAGCAATCCCACCGTTGCCGAAGCGGCGACCACATTGTGAATGGCGATCATGTTGCCGGCTGCGGCACCCACTGCCTGCAGTGCTACAACCATCGACATCGATATACTCAGGTTCTGTGCCACTCCGTACTGGAACAGGACGAACATCAAATTGCTGACGGTATTGCTGCCCGCGATAAATGCACCGAGCGCACCGATGGTCGGGGCGAACATTGGCCAGACCTCGCCGACATTCGCCGATACCCACTGCGCCATGATGATCGGCATGCTGGCAAGTTCCAAGCCTGTTCCCGAATTGATGTAGACGCGAACCATCGGTACGGTAAAAATAAGTACAAAACCGGCACCAACCAGTATTCGCGACGACTCACTGAGCGCCTTGCCAAAATTTTCGGCGCGCATCCGGTGCAGAAGAACCGTCAACAGCGAAACAGTGATCAGAATGGCGGCCGGCAAATAAAGCGGCGTCGTTGCTGCGGAAATGCCCGTGTCGAATATGCCATCCCAGCCAATGCGTACGGACTTCAACCAGGCACCAAACGGGAGTTCCGGAAGCCGCGTCAGCACGAGTAATGCCGCGACCAACACGTAAGGCAGCCAGGCACGCATTAACGGCATCGTGTCGGCATGATTATCCAATTCAACCTTTATGGTTCCGGACCAGTTGTCGGGCCAGGCTGATTCGTCAGGGAAGTCCCAATGCTCTTTCGGCAGCAGGAACCCGCGCCGCGCCGCTGTTGTGACTATGGCCATGCCGATCAGTGCGCCAAAAATAGACGGAAACTCAGGCCCCAGGAATATGCCGGTCAAATAGTATGGCACCGTGAACGCCAGGCCGCCGAATAGCGCGAACGGCAGTATCGCCAGCCCTTCAGACCAGGAACGATTGCTGCCGAAAAAACGAGTCATCATCATGACCATGAGCAGCGGCATGACTGTCCCGGCTATGGCATGGAGTGCAACGACGTTGGCCGTTACGACCTGGAGATAGTCGCTGATCTGGAGTCCTGCATTCGCCAGGCTTTGCTGGACCTCGGGGCTGTCCAGCCCGCCCCTCACTCCGACCAGAATTGGTGTGCCGACAGCGCCGAAAGTAACCGGTGTACTTTGCACCATCATCCCGAGCATCACGGCAGCTATTGCAGGAAACCCCAGCGCAACCATTAGTGGCGCCACGATCGCCGCTGGTGTTCCAAAGCCCGACGCTCCTTCGATAAAGCAGCCGAAAAGCCAGGCAATAATAATGACCTGAATCCGTCGGTCGGGACTGATTTCCGAAAAGCCATGCCGAATTACGGCAAGAGCCCCCGAATACTTGAGCGTATTCAGCAGCAGGATTGCGCCGAAAATAATCATCAGGATGTCAAAGGTGATAAACAAGCCCTGGATCGATGCGGCGGCCACAGAGGTCCCTGGCATCCCCCAGACCAACACCGCGATAACCGCCGTCAATGCATAGGTGATTGGCATCACGGTGCGCGCCGCAACACGAAATCCGACGATCAATATCCCGGCGACAAGGATCGGCGTAGCGGCCATGGCCGCAAGAAATCCTAAAGACATGCCTAACCCTTTTACTTTTTGAATGTCACTTCATAGCGTGAATTCACACAGAATCCAAGTTTTTGTAAAATCGGGCCTCCCCTGGGTCCCGGCAGATAGCCGGAAGGTGAATGGAATCAGCATTGCAGATAAGACACGGGCAGACGGCCGGTGCATAAATTGACGGCTACTGATCGACGACTGTCGCCTGTTCGGAAGTACGGATACTCGATCGGGCCAGTTTAATAAAGTGATGTCGAAGGGCCGCTTTCGGCCCGAAGCGGACATTCGCGACAACTTGAATTAGACTCATTCAATTCGTCGGCACCGCAAGCAATACAGTTCGACGCAAGAAAAAAACAAGCCGGCTGGTGCCTGACGCATCAGCAGAACGGAGAAACCGCAATGGATGTGACGAACGAATTGGCGAAGCAGCTGCTGGACGCAGCGCCAGACCCTACCGTGATCGTCGATCAAGACGGCACGGTCGTCTTCGCCAATGCACGAGTTGCCGAGGTGCTGGGGTACACGAATGAAGAGCTGATCGGCGAGCCGGTCGAAATCCTGCTGCCTGAGCGCGCCCGTGCGGCGCATCCAGGGCATCGGAACAGTTTCTTTGCCAATCCTAATGCGCGACCAATGGGTGATGCGCTCGAACTTCACGCGTTGCGTAAAGACGGTATTGAGATACCGGTTGAAATTAGCCTCAGCCCGGTCGTGACTGCAGACGGTATTCTGGTCTCGAGCGCGATCCGGGATGTTTCCGGGCAAAAAGAAGTCGAGCGACAGCTTGTCGAGGCGAACAGAGCGAAAAGCCGATTCCTTGCGGCGGCAAGTCATGATCTGCGCCAGCCTATTCAGACGCTCAATCTGTTGAACAGGGCGGCGAAAAGCACTGCGACCTCCCCTACTCACCTCAATATCATCGACAAACAGCAAAAGTCATTGGACTCGATGTCGAACCTGCTCAATGCATTGCTTGACATCAGTAAGCTGGAAGCCGGCATCGTGAAGCCCGACATCACAGATTGCGCGGTGCAGAACATATTTGAATCCCTGACCGCTGCATTCGAGGAACAGGCGCGCGACAAAGGACTCGAGTTGATTATCGACACGTGTCACGGCATTGCCCGCAGCGACGCTCGCCTTCTGACCCAGATCCTGGAAAACCTGATGTCCAACGCGATCCGGTATACCCATGAGGGCTTCGTAAGACTGAGGTGTCGGCACGGCCAAGCGGGCATTCGCATCGAAGTAATGGACACTGGTCTGGGAATACCGCCGGATGAATTGGGCCAGATATTCGACGAGTTTCATCAGGTCGATTCGGGCAGCTATCGGCCAGAGGGCCTTGGGCTGGGCTTGTCAATCGTCAAGCGCACCGCCAAGTTGTTGGGGTGTTCTGTCGACGTCAGGTCTTCGCCGGGGGAAGGTTCATCGTTTTTCGTCGACGTGCCGGAGGGCACTGAATCAAGCATCCAGCCAGTGGCGACAGACGATAAGCCTCTGCAAACCGCGACAGGCGGGCGAATACTTATCGTCGATGATGAGACCAGCGTGGTCGACGCAACCTGCATGCTGCTTGAGATGGAGGGTTTTGATGTCGTCTCGGCGGCATCAATCGACCAGGTAATGGCATCTATTCACGATACGGACATCGCGCCAGACCTGCTGATAACCGACTATCATCTCCGTGGCGGCGAAACCGGGCTGGCCGTGATCCGCGCGGTTCGAGACCGGTTTGATTCAAAGATCCCGGTCATTGTGCTGTCAGGTGACACGTCAAACAGAATCGTCCTCGCTGAACTCGAAGAAACAACGTTTTTTACGAAGCCGGTCGACGTTGACGCACTGCTGGTAGAGGTCCATCGGCTCTTGGGCAACGCTTAACGATCTACTCCGATTGCCGTCCGGACTGAATACCGCTTTGCCGGCCTATTGTCTTTTCGTGTCTTTAAACTTGCCCGGAGCGCACGCTGCGGGCTGCGGCATTTTAAGTGTCGGTTTTCAGCAATACAGGCAATCGGCATCGATACCTATCGATGCCGTAGTACCCGTATCCGAGAAGCTTTAAACTGCTGGCGTCGAAAGCTTTAGCTTGGAGATACATCATGCTCATTGGACGCGTTACCGCCCTGTCCCGATCTTTCGGGTTCACCATCCTGCTCGCCTGCCTGATCGTCAGTCTTTCATCGATCGCGAGCCGTGCGGCGTCGCACGACCATGAGCCAGTCGTTGACGAGCTTCTGAGCCTGCTCGAGAAACGCGCTGATCTGCATACGTCAGTCGACATTGCAATTGAGACGGCTGCGCTGCAGGGAATTAACGACCTGGACTCGTTCACAACCTACCTCGACGAGCTGATCACCTGGATACCGACCGAACGCGAAATCGTCCCACGGGCGCTCGCACTCCATTACATCGTCAACCAGGCGCCGGGAGACAAGCTCAACAACGATGACGAGTTCAGTGCCTGGCTCAAGAATTATGTTGACGCGTGGGGTAAATTTCTCGACACGCCCGCGTCCGCAGCCGGAATCGCTTCATTTGCGTCCATGCCGAACTACAACATCAATGATTATTTCGAGGGCCCCAGCGGCTGGCAGACCTTCAACCAGTTCTTCGCCCGTGAAATGCGCCCCGGCAAGCGACCAATCGCCGAGCCGCGCGACGACACGGTCGTGGTCTCCCCGGCCGACGCGGTCTTCATGGGCCAGTGGCCTATCACCGAGGATTCGACCATCACCATCAAAGGCGTCAACTGGGCCGTTTCCGAACTCCTCGATGGCAGCCCATACGAGGATGAGTTCCGCGGCGGTATTTACATGCACAGTTTTCTCTATATCGATGACTATCACCGCTACCACGTGCCGGTTGGCGGCGAGGTCAAGGAAATCCGCAACATCAGCGGCCGGGTCTACCTGGACGTCGGACGAAATCCCGACGGCTCGTTCGATGTTATTGACGGCGACACGTATCAGTTCAACCAGGAACGGGGGCTGATCGTTATCGATTCACCAGAGTTAGGTCTTGTGGCTGTGCTGCCTATCGGAATGTCTTACGTCTCTTCGGTAAACCTGACGCCCGAGCTGGGCGCGGTGCTGCAGAAAGGCGATGAGTTTGGCTATTTCATGTTCGGCGGCTCCGATGTCGTCGTTTTGTTCCAGGATAAAAACGTGGTTCTTGATGCCGAGATCGGCAGGAAATACCTGCAGGGGCAGCGCATTGGCCAGATGCAGTAGCTGCAGGCAAGACGGAGAACAAATGCAGTGTCTGGTGTAACTTGCCTGCAGATCGACGCGTTTGCTGATCGGCCGTTCGTCGGCAATCCGGCGGCCGTGTGCCTGCTCCACGAAAGTCGCAGCGAACATTGGATGCAGGCCATCGCCACCGAAATGAACCTGTCGGAAACGGCGTTCGTCCGGCCTCTCGACGACGACTACGAGTTACGCTGGTTTACGCCAACGATCGAAGTGGATCTATGCGGACATGCAACTCTCGCTGCGGCGCATGCGCTCTGGAGCGAAGGAATGCTTGAGCATGACGAGGAAATTCGCTTCCACACGCGGACTGGCCTACTTAGTTGCGGCCTGAATGGTGACCTGATCGAACTCGACTTTCCCGCCACGCCCGTCGAGCCATGCGATTCGCCGCCGAAGCTATGCGAGGCTCTCGGCATTCAACCCCTTCTCTCCGGGCGCTCCATATTCGATGCGCTGGTCATGGTCGAAACCGAACAAGCCCTCCGCGCTCTGCGGCCGGACTTCCGTTTGCTTGAGGAGATCCCTGTCAGGGGAATTATCGTGACGAGCCCAGCTGATGAGCCCCGGTTCGACTTCGTCTCCCGGTTCTTTGCTCCGGCAGTCGGCGTCAATGAGGACCCCGTCACGGGCTCTGCTCACTGCGCGCTGGCGCCCTTCTGGGCTGAGCGGCTCGGTAAGACTGAGATGCTCGCGTACCAGGCGTCTGTGCGCGGCGGCATTGTTCGAGTCCGGGTCGCCGGAGACCGGGTGATACTGGGCGGCCATGCCGTCACGGTACTCAAGGGATTACTCCGAACACCTGGTTAGGCCTGTGCCGCCACTGAATGTCCCGGCTCAGGTTCTGCTGCCGATCCGGCAGCCCGATCGCTCGCCGCGGCAGCCTGAAAAAATGGTGGGCGATACCGGTCTCGAACCAGTGACCTCTGCAATGTGAATGCAGCGCTCTCCCAACTGAGCTAATCGCCCACGCAATGCAAGTAGTTTACATGAGGTTTGCTTGCTCCAGTAGCAGGTACTCAGTCCGGCAGTTTAAAGGGGTTTATAGAGGGCAATTGCCGGCGAGGCGCAGGTCTTTGCCGCCTGACGGACCAGCATCTCACTTCTTCGCCAGTCGCTTTCTTCCGGGCATTCGGCTGCTTGATTCATAAAACGTCGATGCCCGTGCCATCTATCGGA